>CAXNGL010000295.1:0-4206 GCA_964201515.1 Burkholderiales bacterium | reverse complement strand
TTCGACGCCTGGAACAAGTACTACCGGCAGGACGAGAATTCGCCCAACGCCATCGTCAGTTATTATGGCAAGGGCAGCCTTGCGGCGCTGTGCCTGGATATATACATCCGCGAACGCACGCAGGGTAAAAAATCCCTGGACGATGTCATGCGGGCGCTGTGGAAAAAGCATGGCATGACCGGCATTGGCGTGGAGGAGGATGGCTTCGAGCGCATCGCTGAAGCCGTCACGCGCTTGCGGCTTGGCCGCCAGTTCGAGGCATGGTTGCGCGCCACCGCCGAGCTGCCCTTGAAGCAATTGCTGGCGACCCATGGGCTCGCGCTCGGGCTGCGGGCCGCCGAGTCGGGCGCCGACAAGGGCGGCAAGAAATCGTCGAAGGACGATGCGGCCTTGCGCGCGCGGCCGGTGCTGGGCGCGCGCGGGACTGCTGCGGCGGGTGACTACAGGCTCACGCATGTGATCGATGACGGTGCTGCACAGGCGGCGGGGCTTTCTGCGGGCGATGTCATCGTTGCAGTGGACGGGATTCGCATCGGGTCGGGCGGTGTGGATGCGATGCTTGCAACGCGGCGTCCGGGCGAGGCGGTGGAATTGCACGCCTTTCGCCGCGATGAAATGATGACCTTCAATGTGACGCTCAAATCACCGCAGGCCGATACGGCCTGGCTTTCGATCGATGCGACCGCCGGTGACGCGCGTGGCTCCGCTAGGCGTCGCCTTCGCGAGCGCTGGTTGCGCGGGGCCACAAGGAGAATGCCATGAGCGAGCACCACGATGGAACGCACCGGGCGCCGCGCCGCGCGCGGCTGATCGTGGTGCGCCACGGCGAGACCAAGTGGAATGCCGAAGCCCGCATCCAGGGCCACCAGGACAGCCCGCTCACCGACATGGGGATCCGGCAAGCCGAGGCGGTCGCCCATCGGCTGGGTGCCGAGAAACTGGATGCCATCATCGCCTCGGACCTTGGGCGCGTCCGCCAGACCGTCGCGCCTCTGGCCAATCGCACGGGTCTTGAAGTGCGCTTCGACGCGGCGCTGCGTGAGCGCAACTACGGTCTCTTCGAAGGCAAGACGCTGGCCGAGCTCGATGTCGAATTCCCCGGGCAGTTCGCCAAGTTGCGCACCGGCAACCCGCATGGCGTTCCTCCGGAAGGGGAAAGCCTGGCACAGTTCCATGCGCGCATCGCTGCAGCCATGGAGCAGGTGGCGCAGGAGGCCGCCGGGAAAACCGTGGCCGTCGTGGTGCACGGCGGCGTGTGCGGGGAACTGTTTCGCCATGCCATGCGCATTCCGCTGGAGGCGCCGCGCACTTTCTCGCTTTACAACGCCAGCATCAACCGCTGGAGCTACAAGCGCGGCCTCTGGCATCTGGATGTGTGGGGCGATGTGTCGCACCTGCCCGCCGGGAGTCGCGAAGACACCTGAACGCGCGCTGGTCATCCCGGCAATAAAGATGGAGGCGGCTTGGAGGCTTTTGATTTCATCGTCATCGGCGGCGGCTCGTCCGGCAGCATCGTGGCTGCCCGGCTGGCGGACGCCGGCGCGACCGTGTGCCTGCTGGAGGCCGGCCCCATGGACAGCAAGTTATGGATCCAGGTGCCGGCCGGCGTCGCCAAAGTCCACGGTGACCCGTCAGTCACCTGGGGTTACGAGGTAGCCGGGCCCGCCGGCACCGGGCGCATGACGCCGGCGCGCCACGGCCGCGTGATCGGCGGTTCTGGTTCCGTCAACGGCATGATCCTCAATCGCGGCGCGGCGGCGGACTACGACGGCTGGGCCAAACTGGGAAACGCTGGCTGGAGCTATGCCGAGGTGCTGCCGTACTTCATGCGCACGGAGCGGCGCATCGGCGCGGGCGACGATCGCTTCCGCGGCCGCAGCGGCCCCATGCCGGTCACCGACAGCGATTGGCGACATCCGCTGGCCGACGCCTTCCACGCTGCAGCCGTCAACAGCGGCCTGCCGCGCGATCCCGATCTCAACGGGCCCAGACCGGATGGCGTATGTCGTGTGCAGCACAACCTGTACCGGGGCCGCCGCGTGAGCTCCGCGCGCGCACTCCTGCATCCGGCCATGCGACGTCACGGCAAGAATGGAACGCTCGACGTGCGCACCGGCGCGCAGGTGCTGCGCATCCTGTTCGAAGGCAGGCGCGCAGTGGGCGTGCGCTACGCTGCGCCGGGCGGGGAGTTCGAACTGCGTGCCCATCGCGAAGTGATCCTGTGCGCCGGCGCGCTGGCCTCGCCGAAAGTCCTGCAGGTTTCGGGCATCGGTCCTGCGGCGCTGCTGCAGGCGCTGGGTGTGCCCGTGGTGAATGCGCTGGAGGGCGTGGGCCGCAACCTGCAGGACCACTATCACGTGCGCATGGCGTATGGCATGCGCAACGCCGTTACCATCAACAGCCTTGCCAGCGGCCCGCGCTTTGCGATCGAAGTCCTGAAATGGCTCGCCGGGCGGCCGGGGCTGATCCGCTCCAGTCCGCTGCAGATGCTGGCCAGCGTGCGTTCGCGGCCGGACCAGCCTGCACCGGACGTGACCCTCATCTTCTCTCCGGGCAGCTTCACCGCGGTGTCGGGTCGCGTGACGACCTCGCCGGGTGCGAGCTGCATCGTCTGGCAGATGCGACCATCGAGTCGTGGAAGCGTGCGCGCGACGTCGAAGGACGCCCGCGATCTGCCGGCCATCGATCCTGATTACCTGTCGGCCGAAGAAGACCGCCGCGCCCTGGTCGGCGGCATGCGCGTGCTGCGCCGGATCTTTGCCACGGCACCGCTCAGCGATTACGTCACGGGCGAGAACGTGCCCGGGGTTGCTTCGGCAGACGATGCAGCATTGCTCGAGTTTGCCCGCACCACGGGCCTCACCTCGTTCCACTTCGTCGGCTCCAACCGCATGGGGCCGCGTGGCGATGCGCTGGCGGTGGTGGATGCCGAACTGCGTGTGCACGGCATCGACGCGCTGCGCGTGTGCGATGCCTCCATCATGCCGACCATCCCGTCGGGCAATACCAATGCCGCGTCGATGATGATCGGGGAGAAGGCTGCGGACTTGATTCTCGGAAGGCGCTCGACGTGATGTCCCCGGCCCGCGCGGATGCATGAGCTGCGGCCCGCGCGGGTTGCCCAGTCGCACGCAATGCGCATGACCGAGGCAGGCACGCCTATCCGCTAGAATGCCAGCGTCGGGTTCGCGGCACTGCGTCAGCGATGTGCGCACCCTGGACAAGCGCTTTTTGCGGTGGACCGCGGTCAGGTTCACCGTCCTTCCCAAGAATTCGGAGCGAGTGATGTCGTCAGAGTATCTGGACCGAATCGCGAATTTTGCAGCGAGCGTTCGTCATGCCGATCTGCCCGCGCCCGTCATCGAACGCGCGCGCTGGTTGCTGCTCGACACCTTCGCGGTGATGATCGCCGGCGCCGGCGAGCACCGGGTGAACGCGCTGTCGCGGACGCTGCGCCAGCGCGGGTCGGTCGGGCGCAGCCTGTTTGCGACCGACGGTGCGCGCGGTGATGCGGCGGATGCAGCACTGGTCAATGCCACCGCTGCCTGCGCGCATGTCCTGGACGAGGGGCACAAGTATGCGCGTGGCCATGTCGGGACCTACGTGCTGCCGAGCGTGCTGGCGGTGGCGGAGGAGCAGCGGGCGAGCGTCGGGGACATGGTCGTGGCATTGGTGGCCGGATATGAGATCGCCGCGCGCATGGGCATGGCTTGCCGGGTGCGCGAGAGCATGCATCCGAGCGGGACCTGGGGCACCATCGGTGCCGCAGCCGCCGCGGCGAAGCTGATGGGTTTGGACGCAAGCCGCATCCGCGAGACCATGAACGTCGCCGCACCGCTGACGCTGGCCACTTCGTGGCGGGCGGCCACCGAAGGCGCCACCGTGCGCGACCTGTATTCGGGGCAGGGAGCGGCCAATGCGGTCATGGCCCCGCGCTGGGTGCAGGCGGGCTTCACCGGCAGCGAGGACGATGTGTCGAACGTGTTCGGCCATGTGTCGTCCGAGCGATTCGATCGCCAAGTGGCCGCGGATGGTCTGGGCAGCCGCTGGGAACTGCTGCGTAATTACTTCAAGATCCATGCCTGTTGTCGCAATTTCCAGAGCGGCATCGATGCCATGCTCGAGCTGCGCCTGCGCCACGGCCTGTCTGCCGATGACGTGGTCGCGATCCAAGCCGATACCTTCGCGGTTCCCGCGCGGGACAAT
>CAXNGL010000294.1:0-4211 GCA_964201515.1 Burkholderiales bacterium | reverse complement strand
CCATTCCCGGATTGGGCACGACGTAGGCCATCGGTGCGCCTTGCTCGATGATCGGGATGATCGCCGTGGGCACCCCAAATGCGCTCACGGCGATCTCGCCGGAGGCTACGGACTGTGCCAGCGGCGTCGAACCGTTGTACAGGCGCGGGTTCTGCGCTTTCAGTTTGTTGAGGAAGTCGGCGCCCTGGGTTTTTTCCAGCCAGTCGTACCACGCCACCAGCACGGTCGACGCAAGCTCCGTGGTGCCCAGTCGCCCCTTGAACTCGGGGCGCAGCAGGTCGACGTAGTTCCGCGGCGGATTGGGAACCAGGTTCTTGTTGTAGATGATGACGAACGGGTCCGACCCGACGATGGCGACACTCCCCTCTTGCAGGTACTGCGCCGGCCAGTTGCGCAATGACGGTCCTGCCGGTTTCAGCAGCTTGCCTTCACGTGCCCGCTCGGTAAACCAGCTGACTTCTGTGGAGAGGAACACGTCGGCCCCATCGATGCCGGAGGCTCGTTCCTGGTCGACCTTGGCCAGCACTTCGCCGCTCGGGCCGCGCACCACTTCGACGGCAATGTCGGGATAGTGTTTCTTGAACCCGGCCGTGATCCGGTTGGCTGCCGGTGTTGGTTGCCCGGTGTAGTAGAGCAGTTTGCCTTCCTTGCGCGCGGCGGCAACGATGCTGTTCCAGTCGCCCGACTGGGCCTGTGCTGCGGTGGGCGGCCAGGCGGCGAGGCCAATGAGCGCGGCCCCGATGGTCGCGGCCAGCGATTTCAGTTGGTGCGTTGAGCGAGTGGTGATTGCGGTGAGCATGGTTGGGTTCCTTATTTCAGGGCAATGAGTCGACTCGATGTTAATCCGCTTATCCATGCACGGGAGACGGATAGTACATCGTAGAAATGATCATATTGTCTACCCTTGTGTTCAGGCCGGCGCCGTGATGCGATCGATCTCGGCCATGTCATCGGGCGTGAGCGCCCAGTCGGCCGCCTTGACGTTCATATCCAGTTGCTCGGGTTTGGTTGCGCCGGCAATGATGCTCGAGACCTGCGGGCGCGCGGCCAGCCAGCTGATGGCGAGTTCCACCATGGAGTGGCCGCGTTCGGCGCAGAATTTCTCCAGGCCCTCGATCTTGGTCCATTGGGCATCGCTGAAATAGCGATCCGCCAGGCGCTTGGTGGTGGTGAGTCGGGCACCGGCGGGCATCGGCGCATTGCGTTTGTACTTGCCGGTGAGGGCTCCGCTCGCCAGCGGGAAAGCCGGCATCAGCCCCAACCCATACTCTTGCATCGCCGGCAGCAAGTCGCGGTCGATATCACGCACCAGCAGGTTGTAGTGATCCTGGCAGGAGATGAACGGATGGGTGCCCAGTTGCCGCGCGGTCAGTTGTGCCTCGACAACGCGCCAGGCCGGGTAATTGGAGCAGCCGATGTAGCGTACCTTGCCCTGGCGGACGAGGTCGTCCAGGGTACGCATGGTCTCTTCGACAGGCGTCAGGGGATCGAACCAGTGGATGAAATACACATCGATCCAGTCAGTCTTGAGCCGCTTCAGGCTCGCCTCGATCGCCGACAGGATGTAGCGGCGCGAGGCACCCTTCTTCACACCGACGTCGTCCATGGGCAGGCCGCACTTGGTGACCAGCACGATGTCCTTGCGTCGGTCGCCGAGGATCTGGCCAATGTGGGTCTCCGATCCGCCGCGCTCGCCGTACACGTCGGCGGTGTCGAACAGCGTGATGCCAAGATCGAGGGCCTTGTGGATGACCTGGCGCGACCCTTCCAGGTCAATATGCCAGCCGAAATTGTTGCAACCGAGTCCGGTCAGGGAAACCTGCAGGCCGGAGTTGCCGAGTTTGCGCTGTTTCACGGTGTAGCCCTTTTGCGTTGGGTGAGTAGGATTTGGATGGATCGCTGCGGAATGCTACACCGGCGGGGGCTGCGGCGCGCAGCCCGAGCGCAGGCGGGAGTGAGTGTTGCGCCGCAATGCTAGCGGTCGTCCGGTTCTTTCATCGGTGAGGAGCGAAATGGACTGCGTTCATTGAGCTCGTCGACATAGCGTTCAATGCCGGCAGACTCCTTGGCGAGAAATCGTTGCACTGCATCCGAGAACTCCGGGTGCTTGAGCCAGTGCGCGGACCAGGTCTCGCAGGGCAGGAAGCCGCGCGCCAGCTTGTGCTCCCCCTGGGCGCCGCCTTCGAAGACCCCGATGCCGCGCTCGATGCAGAATTCCAGCGCCTGGTAGTAGCAGGTTTCGAAATGCAGCATGGGAACATGGCCGACGGCGCCCCAGTAGCGCCCGTAGAGGGTGTCGCGAGAGAAAATATTCAGTGCACTGGCGAGCGGCTTGCCGTGCAGTTCGGCGACGATCAAGAGCAGGTTGTCCGGCATGGTCTCGCCGATGCGCCGGAAAAACGCCAGGTTGAGGTAGGGGCTGGAGTGATGCGCGCGATAGGTGCCTTCGTAGCAGCGCGCGAAGAATCGCCAGTCCTCATCGGTGATATCGGCACCGACCAGGCGCCTGAAGGTGACGCCGGCTTCGGCGACGCGGCGGCGTTCCTGGCGAATCTTCTTGCGCTTCGACGAAGACAGGTCCGCAAGGAACGCATCGAAATCGCGGTAGTCGCGATTGAGCCAGTGAAACTGCACGCTACGCCGCAGTTGCAGGCCGGCGGCGGCGAGCGCTTGTGCCTCGTTTTCCGCGGGGAACAGGATGTGCAGGGACGATACGTCGCGCGCTGCATCGAGGGCTGCGTCGATGAGCCGTGATTGCGTGCCGGCATCGGCTGCAAGCAGCCGCGATCCGGTGACCGGCGAGAATGGCACCGCCGACAGCAGCTTTGGGTAGTACCTGAGCCCGGAGCGTTGGTAGGCGTCGGCCCACGCCCAGTCGAACACGTACTCTCCGTACGAGTGCGCTTTCAGGTATAGGGGCAGCGCGCCGCGGATGCGGCCGTCGCGCCAGCACGTGATGTATTGGGGGAGCCAGCCAGTGCGCTCGGCAGCGCACCCGGTTTCGTGCAGGGCATGCAGGAATTCGTGGCGAAGAAACGGGTGCTCGCCTGCCAGCGCGTTCCAATCTTCCGGGGCGATACCCGACAGGGATTCAAGGATCCGGATCTCGCTGCCAGGCAAGTCGTCAGTCTGCGCAGGGGACTGCGTCGGCGAGCGCGGATGGGTTGGGGGCGCCATGCGCGGATTATAAGGGGCGCCTCAATATTTATCTCACGGAGGTCAACGTCAAAGCTAAACCGCGGCGCGCTGGCGCGACGTCCGCTTTGATCAACCGGTCAGGCCCTGTGTCTCCTGAGCAAATGCCAGCATGCTTGCCAGGGCCTTGTTGACCGCCTCAGACGTGGGAAATGCCTTCTGAATCTCCGGCTCCAGGACAACGACATTGCTCCCTTGCGTAAAGTGCTTGAAGTACTTGCCGCGCACACCAACCCCGAGTTGCTCTCGCTTCAACTCAGGGATGTCTTGATCAGCCTTGCTCATAGACGCCTTTTCATATCGAGTCGCCTTTCGTGCGTTGCTGATTCGAACCTTGTTTCGGCGTTCCGTGGGAACCACCACGAGAAGTCACCCCCCTTGTTTGAGATGCCGTAGGTTCGGCTGCGATCTTCGGACTCGAAGTGATCTGTGTCTGCGAAGGTCAGTGCACGACCGTCGGCGAACACACTGGCGGCCTCGTTAAACGATACGCCGTGCTTGCTTCGAAAGCGGCTTGCTTGGTCGTTGGCAATGGCCAACGTTGTGTCAGTGACGGTAGATCGATAACTGACGAACAAGCTTGCCATGCAAAATAGTCTTGCGGCAGCCCTGCTAGCTCGCGTGATCCTTGGCAAGAAACGCCTCCACCACCTCGGCTAGCCGCTCGGGCCGCTCCAAATGCACCATGTGCCCGGTATCGGTGAACACGAACTGCCGGCTGTTGCGGTAGCTGGCGCGCCGCTCCTCGATCAGCTCGGGGTTGAGGTCCTTGCGCGCCATGCTGCCGTCGTCGGCGAGGACCAGCAGGGTCGGTGCCTTGACGGCGCGCCAGCAGGCGAACATGTCATTGGCCTTGAACGCGAGGTTGCGCGAATAGATGTCGCGATGGCGCGGGTCGCACGACAGTTCGACGCTGCCGGTGGCGGTGGTGCGCCCCATGTGGTGCGCCATGTAGAGTGCCCGCTCGACGCTGAGCCGGGGATGTTCCTTCCTGAAGCGCGCCGCAAGGGCTTCGA
>CAXNGL010000293.1:0-4215 GCA_964201515.1 Burkholderiales bacterium | reverse complement strand
TCATCGATGCCATCGTCGATGCTTGCAGGAAGACTGGCGCTGAGGCCGTTCATCCCGGGTATGGATTTCTGTCCGAGCGCACGGCATTCGCCGGGGCGCTTGAAAAAGCCGGCATCGTCTTCATCGGTCCAAAACCCCACGCGATCACGGCGATGGGTGACAAGATCGCCTCCAAGAAGCTCGCCGTGGCGGCCGGGGTCAATACCATTCCGGGCTATACCGACATCATTCGGGATTCGACGCATGCGGTGGAGGTGGCGCACGACATCGGTTACCCCGTCATGTTGAAGGCAAGCGCTGGCGGGGGCGGCAAGGGTATGCGCGTGGTGCGCAACGACGCGGAATGCCGCGACGGATTTGAGCGAGCCTCCAGCGAGGCGCAGGCCTCGTTCGGGGATGCGCGCGTATTTGCGGAGAAATACATTGAAGAGCCCAGGCACATTGAAATTCAGGTGCTGGCCGATGGGCATGGAAACACGCTCTACCTGAATGAGCGCGAATGTTCGATCCAGCGGCGGCACCAGAAGGTCATCGAGGAGGCACCGTCGCCATTTCTCGATGCCAAGACGCGCAAGGCCATGGGTGAGCAGGCGGTCGCGTTGGCGAAAGCCGTGCAGTACCAATCCGCGGGCACCGTGGAATTCGTCGTCGATCCACAACGCAATTTCTATTTTCTGGAGATGAATACGCGCTTGCAGGTCGAGCACCCGGTGACGGAGCTTGTCACCGGCCTAGATCTTGTCGAGCTCATGATTCGTGTCGCCGCCGGTGAGAAGCTGCCGATGAAGCAGAAGGACGTGCAGCTCAAGGGCTGGGCGATGGAGGCACGCATCTATGCGGAGGATCCGTTCCGTAACTTTCTGCCGTCGATCGGTCGCCTGGTCAGGTGCCAGCCGCCGGCTGAGAGCGCGAACGTGCGCGTCGATACCGGGGTTGAGGAGGGCAGTGAGGTATCGATGTTCTACGACCCGATGATCGCCAAGTTGATCACTTGCGGTGGGACGCGCGACGAGGCGATTGCGCATATGGTCGATGCGCTCGATGAGTACGTCATCCGCGGGGTCGCGCACAATATCAGTTTCCTGAATGCGCTCATCCAGTTGCCGCGATTCAAGGAGGGGCGGATTAGCACCAACCTGATCGCGGAAGAGTATCCGGACGGCTTTCGTGCGGCTGATGTAGCGCGCGACAATCCCGCCTTGTTTGCCGTGATGGCGGCGGTTGTGAACCGGAAGTTTCTCGACCGGGCCGCGCTTGTGTCGGGTCAGTTGCCAAGTCATGAGCGCATTGTCGGTGATGAATATGTCGTGATCGTCAACGGGGAGTCTCATGCGTTGACGGTCAAGCCGTCGGACACGGGTTGGCTGGTGATTCACGGGGGGCGAGGCTACAACGTGGCGACCCAATGGAAATTCGGGGAGCCATTGGTCCATGCGAATATTGATGGCCGCAAGGCCTGCTTTCAACTCGAGCGCCTTGCCACGCGTTTTCGCATCTCGCACCGCGGGGCGCAGGTTGATGCGCAGGTCCTGACCCCGCGAGCTGCCGAACTGAGCCGCCACATGCTGGTGAAGGCACCGCCAAACCTCTCCAAGTTCTTGCTGTCGCCAATGCCCGGATTGTTGGTTCGCCTATCCGTGAAATCCGGGCAGGAGGTCAAGGCGGGCGAAGAAATCTGCGTTGTCGAGGCGATGAAGATGGAAAATCGTCTGTGTGCCATCGACGACGTCACGATCGCCAAGGTTCTTGTGAACCAGGGCCAAAGCCTGGTGGTCGATCAGCCCATCGTCGAGTTCAAGTAGCCCGATTTGGGCTGTCGCCGACCCCGATCCCGCCCCCTCCAGTACCCGGCTGCCGAGATGACCGATTACAGCGCTGAACGACTCGCCGATGCGGTTGTGGCGGGCGACAGGCGGGCGCTGGGGCAGGCAATTACGCTTGTCGAATCGGCGCATCCGGACGATCGTGAGGCTGGCAACCGGCTGCTGGACCTGTTGACGCCCAAGGCAGGAAAATCCCTGCGTATCGGCTTGTCTGGGGTGCCTGGTGTCGGTAAGTCCACATTCATTGAGTCGCTTGGCGGCCATGTCATCGGCCAGGGCCATCGCGTTGCCGTCCTGGCAGTGGATCCATCATCGAGCATTTCAGGGGGCTCGATCCTCGGCGACAAGACGCGCATGGAAATGCTGTCGCGTCGCGAAGAGGCGTTCATTCGCCCGTCGCCCGCGGGGCGGACACTGGGCGGTGTTGCACGGCACACCCGGGAAACGATCCTGCTGGTTGAGGCTGCTGGATTCGATGTCGTCATCGTGGAGACCGTTGGTGTGGGCCAGTCGGAAACCGCGGTGGCCGACATGACCGACATGTTTGTCTTGTTGCTGCTGCCCGCTGGCGGCGATGAACTGCAGGGCATCAAGCGCGGCATTGTCGAGTTGGCCGACCTTGTGGTTGTGAACAAGGCGGACGGGGCCCTGGAAGCTGTTGCGACGCGCGCCGCTGCGGACTATCGGAACGCCGTGCATTATCTGCGGCCCCGCTCGCCGAATTGGCAGGTCGCGGTTGAAACCTGCTCGGCGCTTGAAAACCGCGGGGTCGACAAGCTCTGGACAATTGTCGAGCAATTTCGGAGCACCATGATCGCGAGCGGCGAGCTGCAGTCACACCGGGCAGAACAGGCGCGTAAATGGCTGTGGAGCGAGGCCGCAGAGAACCTGTTTTCATTGCTCAAGGAGGACGGTCGGATGCAGTGGCGGATGAGCGAACTGGAGGACGCCGTTGCGTCCGGGAAGACATCGGCGCGGGTCGCCGCTGACGAGTTGATGGGTACTTTCTGGAAAGGGATGGGTGGATCATGATCGGACGAGTCAATCACATTGCGATTGTTGTGCCCGACCTTGCGGCCGCTGCAAGGGTCTACCGCGAGACGCTGGGGGCGACGGTGTCAGAACCGATTCCGCTACCCGATCACGGTGTAACCACTGTTTTTGTGGAGCTCCCCAATTCGAAGATCGAACTGTTGCATCCGCTTGGCGACCAATCGCCCATCGCCAATTTTCTCAAGAGCAACAGTAGCGGCGGAATCCACCATATTTGTTACGAAGTGGAGAACATCCTCGACGCGAGGGACCGCATGCGCGCCGCGGGGGCCAGGATACTGGGTGATGGTGAGCCCAAGACCGGTGCTCACGGGAAGCCGGTGCTGTTTCTGCACCCGAAGGACTTCCTCGGGACGTTGGTGGAGTTGGAGCAGGCTTAGGCGCTGTCGAACTTAGGGGGCAGCGGGAAGGCGAGAGGAACCTAAGCCGGATGCCCACAAAGCCCAAGAACAATCGACATTCTTCGCCGAATCCGTCAGCCGTAAAGTCGCAAGAGACTAGAGATCAGAAGGTAAGATTGAAACTGCCCGAAAAGCTAGCGCTGGCGCGGTTCTTCGCTTTGAAAAGTTTCTCTAGCTACTCGCGTAGCTACTCGGATTGGCCATGCTGGGCTGTTCCTCCAATGCCAGAACATTCCCCAATCTGCGAGTGAACTGGCTGGGCCGATTATATCGGGCGGCGCGGACCGACGCTGCGTCCCCTCGGACCGCTCCGTCACGCCGCTTGCGATAAACCCCGCAACCGTCGCGCCGTCGCTACGCCTGCGCGGACCCGACCGCCGCCAGCGCGCAAACCCCGCGCCCTGGCTCTGTGCCTTCGTTTGGCGCCGTCCCTGCTAACCCGCCGCCCCTTCGCCACTGCGGGCTTCATGCTGTGCATCAAGCCCTTGCGGCTCGCAGGCGGTTACCGCTAAAGGCCGCGCACTGGCTTTGTCGCACTGGCAAACGCTGTCCCGGCATTGATCGCTTCTTCGCTGGCCAGGCGTCGGCGCGTGCTGCCCGCCGCCTGCGCCGTCGGCCAAACAGCCGGCCCACCGCTCCGTCGGCTACGCCGGTGAACAGCAGTCAGGGGCGCTCGCGCGCCCTCGGTACGAACGCTGGTCTGGGGTAAATCGCAAGCGATTGAACATAACCGCGCATTATGCAAAGCACAGGCATTCGCTACGCAAGCTCCGCTCGGTGCCTGTGCCGCTGGCGCGCTCTTCGGGTTCACATAATGGTTGGTTATGTCTTGCGCCCCAGCCCAGCTACCGCAACGTCCGCTTCGCGCACGTTGCTCAACAGCCTGATCAGCGCACTCGCGCTTGCGCGCCAGTGCAATCGTCTAGTCAGGCGCTGCG
>CAXNGL010000292.1:0-4221 GCA_964201515.1 Burkholderiales bacterium | reverse complement strand
TGTTCCTCGAAGGCGAGGCCGGCGTGGGCAAGACCGAAATCGCCAAGGTGCTGGCCAAGACGCTCGGACGCAAGCTGGTGCGGCTGCAGTGCTACGAAGGCCTCGATATCGCCTCGGCGGTGTACGAATGGAACTACGCGCGCCAGATGATCGAGATCCGCCTGGCCGAAGTCGAAGGCGTGAAGTCGCGCGAAGGACTGGGCCAGGACATCTTCTCGGAGAAATTCCTCATCCGCCGGCCGATCCTGCAGGCGCTCGAAGGCGGCGGCCCGATGGACGCCGGCGCCCCGGTGCTGCTGATCGACGAACTGGACCGCACCGACGAGCCCTTCGAGGCCTACCTGCTCGAAGTGCTGTCCGACTTCCAGGTGACCATTCCCGAAATCGGCACGATGAAGGCCAAGGAGCCGCCCATCGTCATCATCACCTCCAACCGCACGCGCGAAATCCACGACGCCATCAAGCGCCGCTGCTTCTACCACTGGGTGGACTACCCGAGCGCGGCGCGCGAGCTGGAGATCCTGCACCTCAAGGCGCCGGGGGCACCGGAGCGCCTGTCCCAGGAAGTCGTGGCCTTCGTGCAACGCCTGCGCAAGATGGATCTCTTCAAGCTGCCCGGCGTGGCCGAGACCATCGACTGGTCGCAGGCGCTGATGGTGCTGGACAAGATGTCGCTGGATGCGCAGACCGTCAACGACACGCTGGGCACCCTGCTCAAGTACCAGGACGACATCTCGCGCATCCAGGGCTCGGAGGCGGAACGCCTGCTCGCCGAAGTCAAGGCGGAACTGGCGAGCAAGTAGCGGTCTTGCACAGGCACCGGCTGGCAATGTCGCAAAAGGTTGGCTTCATAGGTCTGGGCAGCATCGGCAAGCCGATGGCGATCAATGTCGCCCGGGCCGGCCACGATCTCATGGTTTTCGACCTGCAGCCGGAGCCCGTCGCCGAACTCGCCGGGCTGGGCGCCAAAGTCGCGCGCAGTCCGCGCGACATCGGCCAGCATGCCGACATCATCGCGCTCGTGGTCATGGACGACGCCCAGGTGGAGTCCGTCACCATGGCAGCTGGCGGGGTGCTGGAAACCGCCCGCCCGGGCGCGATCATCGTGGTCCACAGCTCCGTGCTTCCCGCCACAGTGCGCGCGCTCGCCGAGGTCTCGGCCCGTCACGGTGTGCAGGTCATCGACGCGCCCATCAGTGGCGGCATCACCGGCGCGGCCAAGGGCACGCTGTGCTGCATGGTCGGTGGCGACGCGCAGGCATTGGAGCGCTGCCGGCCGGTGCTGCAGGCCTTCGCCTCGAATATTTTTCACCTCGGAGCAACCGGCGCGGGTGCAACGGCCAAGGTGGCACACAACCTCATCGCCTACATCAACCGGCTGGCTGCGGCGGAGGGCTTCGCGCTGGTGGAAAAAGCCGGCATCGACCCGCGCGCCTTTACCGAGGTGGTGCGCCTGAGCGGCGGGCAAAGCATGGCAGCCGACACCTGGCTCGAGCGTGCCATGTTCAGAGGCGATGACCCGGACTGGCAGGACCGCATGCACCGGCTGTTCTACAAGGACCTGAACCTGGCACTGGCGCTGGGCCACGAATTTGGCGTCCCGTTGCAGGCCGGGGCGCTGGCGCTGCAGAGCATCGACAAGATCATGTGAGGGTGCGCAGCACCTGCTCCAGCGATGTTTCTCCATCGCCGGCTGGCGCCACGTGCTACTGGACGCCCAGTGCCCCATCCCCGCATTTGATCGCTGCACCTATCCACGGTCCAGCGCCATCGCGCGCGCATTGCGGATAACACTTGCGGGTTGGCAGCCCTTCGCATATACAGGCATCGTAGGAGAAAAATCGGGAGATCGCATGACTCAACGCCGCAACATGGAGAAGCTGCCAGTCGTCGGGGACTACATGGACAGGCACGTGGAAACGCTGCGTCCCGAGACCGATATCCTCGATGCCATCGGAATCCTGCTGGAGAAGCGCGTCACCGGCGCGCCCGTGGTGGACAAGTCGGGCAAGCTGGTGGGGATACTGACCGAGAAGGACTGCCTCAGGCTGGTCGCGGTCGGGGTCGAGGGCAAACTGCCGCTCGGCAGCGTGGCAACCTTCATGACCCCGAACCCCGAGTCGATACCGCCGGACATGGATGTCTATTTCGCCGCCGGGCTGTTCCTCAAGCGCACCTTCCGGCGCTTCCTGGTGGTGGAGGATGGCAAGTTGGTGGGCGCGATCACACGCTTCGACATACTGCGCGTGATCCAGGCCAATCTCGCCATGGCCCGCTGACGACCGGGAGAGGGCAGCACACTTGCCGACAGATATACGACTTTCAAACAGCCATCTGGAAGGAAAGTTGAAATCAGTAGTGTCCGGGTAAAACTCGAATAGATTGAGTTGATTATGCAATACGATGTCGTCGTTCACTTATGCAGGGGATGAACCTCCAGTACGCGACCAACGTCGGCTTCTTCGGCCCCCTGAACATGCCCAGGGATGTCATCGACCGCTTCAATCGCGCGGCCAGCGACGGCGCCAACAGCGCAGAAGGCAAGGCCATCCTCGCCAAATTCGGTTTCGACCCGCTGTCCACCAGCCCCGAGGACATGCGCCGCGTCATTGCCACCAATACCAAGCGCTATGCCGAAGTGGCAAACAAAATAGGCCTGAAGCCGCAGTAACACAGTGGCGCGACCCGCTCCACCAAGGGCGCTGGCGATGGCGCCATGCGGCCCCGGGCGACAAGAGGCCGCCTGTCAGGCGCCCTTGGTCGCTAACTCCTTCCACACCTCGCGCACGTTCTTCAGCGCCACGTTGGTCATCGGCGTTCCCATGTAGCCGTTCAGGTGGATGAGCCACTCGACCATCTCGTCCTTGGTGATGCCGGTGTGGTGCGCAGCGACGATGTGGCTCCTCAGCTGGTCCTCGCAGCCCAGTGCCGCGGTCAGGGTCATGCAGATGAAGCTCTTGGTGCGCATGTCCAGTCCCGGGCGTCCCCACGAATCGCCGTAGGTGCGGTCCATGCCGAGAAACACCAGGTCCTTCATGGACGGCGGATCGTACGGCGAGCTCTTGGCCACGTAATCCTTGCCGGTGTGCTCCTTGTAGAACTTCACTGCCGCGTCATGCGTCGCCTTGTCGTTGATCATGCTTATTCTCCGTGAAAGAACTGCTGGACGATTCCTGCAGGTTGACAATTCTTGCTTCGAGATTATCGCCCATGCCAGTAACGCCGGTTCGCCACGCGCGCACGCTCGACCGCCATGCCGCCTTCGGCAAAGCGCAGCGTGACCGCGCCGGCTTCATCGGTGCGTATGCGCTCCACGCCTTCGTAGCGCGCCCAGACCTCCGGCTTCGGGTGCCCGAAGCGATTGCGATAGCCGACTGAAAAAATTGCCGTCCGCGGCGACACCGCGCCGATGAACTCCGGCGTCGACGAAGTGCCGCTGCCGTGATGCGGCACGATCAGGACCTCCGCGGACAGTGTCGCCCCGCGCGCCAGCAGCGAGCGCTCAGCGGCCTTTTCGATGTCGCCGGCAATCAGCACCGAGCCGTGGCGCGTCGCCACGCGCAGCACGCAGCTGCGATCGTTGGGCGTGCCCCAGGGATCGCCGAGTTCCTTCGGCCCCGGGTGCAGCCACTCGAAACGAACGCCATCCCATTCCCAGGCATCGCCGGCACGGCACGGCAGCCGGTAGGGCACGCCGGATGCCATCAACGCGCCGGGCAATTCGGCGACCGCCATCGAGGTCAGCAGGCGCCCCACCGGCAACGCCGCCAGCACCGAGGCCGCGCCACCGGCATGATCGTTGTCGTCATGCGAGATGGCAAGCAGGTCCAGGCTCGTGATGCCCTCCCCGCGCAGGTAAGGCAGGATCACCCGGCTGCCGCTGTCCGCCTGCGGGCTCCACATCGGCCCGGCATCGTAGAGCAAGGCGTGGCGCTCGGTGCGCGCCAGCACGGCCAGCCCCTGCCCCACGTCGAACACGTTCAGCCACAGTTGACCAGGCGCCGGGCCGGGCGGCGCCACCGCGAACATCGGCGCCATCAGGGCCACGCCCGCGGCGCGCAGCGTCCAACCGCGCGCCTGCAGTCCCCACGCCGTCCAGTCCGTCACCCATCCCGCCGTCCAACCCGTGGGCGCCAGCAGGCATGCCGTTCCCAGCAGGGCCGGTGGGATGGTCCACCACGCCGGAGCATGCTGCTGCCACACCGCGCCATCCACCTTCGA
>CAXNGL010000291.1:0-4252 GCA_964201515.1 Burkholderiales bacterium | reverse complement strand
GATCGTGCTTGACGGAACGGCAATGCCCGCAGCGGAAAGGATCGTCTTGACCGCAGGCTCGCTCAACGAGGTTGCCGCACCGTTCCTTGCGGCCTCAATCAATCGCAGCGCAGCACCCGGAAGCGACATCGCGTCCGCATCCAGGCCCGAACGCTTTCTTTCTGCGTCGCATCGGATGCGGTGCCTTACCAGACCGCCGAGTGCCGCAATTAGCAGCGCGTAGTCGGTCATCGCGGGCAGGCCGGCGGCGAGCATGGCATCGTATCCGGGTTGTTCCCGGGTGGTGCCTTGCCAGATCGGCACCACCAGCTTGCGGGTTTTTGCCGCAACATCGATGAGGACCCTGGCGCGCGCGCTGCCCACCTTGCCCACGCCGCCGCCCATCGGAACAAGCACCACGTCAATGGCGGGATCCGCCAGCATCGCCTCCATCGCACGCGTCAGGATCTCCGGGGACGAGGCACCGAAGCCGGTCACGTCCATGGGGTTCCCGGGCGTCGCCTGGGGGATGATCTCGCCAAGCACTTGGCAGGTTGCAGCGGACAGCTCGGGTACCGCCAGCCCATGCTTCAGAATTTCGTCGACGATCAGCACGGCGGTTCCACCGGAGGGCGTCAGCACGCCGACTCCCGGACCGATGCGCCATTTGGACGCCGCATGCATGAGCACCGCCAGCGTCTTCAATTCCTCGAGCGAATCCGCGCGAATGACGTTGAGGCGCTCGAACATGGCCTGGATCGCGGTATCGTCATCAATGAGTGCCCCGGTATGGGTCGCGGCGACTGCAGCCGATTGCGGTGTCCGCCCGGCCTTGAGTATGGCCACCGGTTTTTCCAGCGCAGCGGCTCTCTTGAGGGTGGCAACCAGGCGCGACGGCTCACGAATCGCTTCCAGGAACGCCACGACGCCGCGCGTTTCCGGCTCTTCCAGCGCGTGGGCGATGAAATCGGCGCCGCTGCACACCGCTTCGTTGCCGATCGAAGCGACGGAGCGGAAGACGCGGCCGCGCCCCTGGTACATGATGGCTGCGATCGAGCCGCTACCGGACACGAAGGCCACGCTGCCACCGTCTTCCACCTCCTGGTCGAGGTTGGTCATGAAGCTCAGCGCAGCGCGGCTCGGCACATCGAAGAGGCCGGTGCAATTGGGACCGCACATGACGGCGCCGGCGGCCCTGCACAGATCGACGATCCGCGCCTGCAACAACGCGCCCTCGGGCCCCGCTTCGGCAAACCCGGCGCTGAAGACCACGAACGCGCGGATGCCACGCGCCAGGCAGCGTTCGATTTCCGCGGGGACGTAGGCGGCGGGCCGGGCCACGATCACCACGTCGATGGGACCAGGCGGGTCGTCAATGGACCGATAGCAACGGAACCCCTCGATTGATTCGGCCTGCGGATGGATCGGATACACCGGCCCCTTGAACCCCAGACTGGCCAGATAGACAAGCGGCCGGTTGGAGAACTTCCCCGGGTCAGTCGATGCGCCAAGAATCGCGATGGATCCGGGACGCATCATCTGCGACATCGCCAGGGCCGTCGGCGCAGATTGGATCACGTTGCCGCCCCCGCCGTCCCCAGGAAAACGGTTCGATCCGGGCGACGTTGAACGAGCCGCTCTTTGGCCTGCTCGCGGCCACGCCGCCACTCAATCACCGCGCGCTGGCAGTATGACGGCAAGGCTGGAGACCACGTGCAGCAGGTAGGGGACATTGGCAGCCAGTCCGCGCTGCACCGACGCTTCGATCTGGTCAGCACGGGTAATCGTTTCCGCCCGGATGCCGAATGCGTCGGCAATGCGGGCGAAGTCCGGATTGCTGAGCGTGGTGCCGGCGTGCCGGCCCGGATAGTTGACTTCCTGGTGGATGCGAATGGAGCCATAGCAATTGTTGTTGGCGACGATGAAGAGGATGGGCAGGTTGCGCTCCACCGCGGCGATCATTTCGTTCCCGGTCATCATGAAACCGCCATCACCCACCATGCAGATGACCTTGGCGTCGGGGCAGCGCAATTGTGCCGCAATTGCCGCCGGGGTGCCGTATCCCATGGCGCCGGAAATCGGTGACATCAGGCGCTGCGGATAGACGAAGCCGAAACTCCGGTACACCGACGCGGCGAAACTGCCCGCGTCGAGGCAAACCATGGCGTCGCGCGGGGCCTGCTTCGACAACGAGCGCACCACATCAGCGAAGTTGACCCCGTCCGGCTGCGGCAGAAAGTCCGGCCAGCGCGCAATGCGCTGGTGCACGGCGCTCAATTTCTCCAGCCACGCCCCCCGCAAGGGTTTCACCTCCGGGGGATGCGCGGGCGTCAACGCAACGGCCAGCGCCGCGGTATCGCAGACGATTCCGATTCGCGGTTCAAAGTGCAGACCGATCGGATGCGCATCCGCATAGCAGTGCACGACGGCTTGCGGCGGGACCGGCAGCCGTGGAAAGGTATATCCCTGGCTGGTAATGTCGCCGATGCGGGTCCCCAGTGCAAGAATGAGATCACTACTGTGAAACGCGTCGAGCTGGAATTGGGGGTTGGCCAGCCCGAGATCTCCCACAAACAGCGGATGATCATTGGGGAACACGTCGTGCCTGCGAAAGGAAACGGCCACCGGAATCTGCCAAGCTTCGGCAAATGCCAGCAATGCCTCACGACCGTGGGGTCGCTCGAACATCCCTCCCGCGATGATCAGGGGGCGTTCGGCGGCATCGATCAGCGCCAGCACCTCATCGACGACTTCGGTTGTGGGCAGCGTCGGAACATGCGGACGTGCCGTCCACTGGAGTAGCGTCGTGGGCTGCTGCTGGATGTCTTCCGGAACCACCAGCACCACCGGCCCAGGGGTGCCGGAAGTTGCAAGGCGAACCGCCTTGAAAGCCATCTCGGGGAGCTGCGCCGGATCGGTCGCCTCGAACACCCATTTCGCCATGGGCGCGTACATCTTCTGGTAATCGATCTCCTGGAACGCTTCCCAGCGCAGGGTGTTGCTCGGCACCTGGCCCACGATCAGAATCAGCGGGATGGCATCCTGCTGCGCCGTGTGCACGGCGATCGCCGCATTAGTCGCGCCCGGGCCGCGGCTCACCATGACCACCGCCGGAAGCCCGGTCAGGCGGCCATCGGCGCAGGCCATGAATCCTGCACCGGATTCATGGCGGCAGGTGACAGTGCTGAGGCTGGGGAAATCGTTCAGCGCATCGAGCAATCCCAGGTAGCTCTCGCCGGGCACCAGGAACACACGGTCAACGCCGTTTGCCACCAGCACGCCGAGCATCGCGTGCGCAGCCGTTTTCAGTTCGGTTTTTCTCATCGGGTTTGCCGCAACTCATGACACCGGCGCCTTCGCGCAGGCATCTGCATGAAAAAAAACATGGTCGGCGAGATTGGCTCGCATAGCAAGAACACGCGGCTTATATCAGCTATGCCAAGAATGCCTTGCCACGCCAAGTTCAGGACATCGCCAACCCTTGCGCTCATGCATCAGCGTAGTCCAACCCTTGGTCTGAAGTTGCCTCGAGGGCGGCGCGGCGCATTTCGAGCTTGATCTCGGATTCAATCACCTGCACCGCGCGCACCCCAGGACGGTGGGCAGCCTTGGCAAGCATCAAGTGCGTTTCCACTTCCGGTTCACGGATACGACGCGCCAGCAATTGCCCGCTGTCGACTTCCGCCTGTACGGCTGGAGAGGCGAGGACGGTGTGGGCGAGCCCCTCCCGAACGACATCCTTCATCAGCGCCAGCGTATCGATCTCGAATTGAACATCGAGCCGGATTCCGGCGCGGCGCGCTGCAGCATCGAGCGTACGGCGCAATCCGTGATTTTTGCTGGGAAGAACCAAAGCCAGGCCGGCAAGACGCTTCAAGGGCAAGGTCCGCATGTCCCTTTCAGCAGGCGTGAGGGAGTCCGGACTCGATATGACCGATAGTTTTGCACTGATCAGGGGCTCGACCAGCAGTTGCCGGGAACGCCGCGCATCATGCAGGATGGCGAGATCCAGTCGCTCGTTCATCAACCACTCGTGCACATACCCACTGTAGCCCGAGACGATATTCACGTTCAGCTTTGGATATTTCTTGCGGGCACCGGTAATCAAGCGCAGCCCGATCATGGCGCACACCGTGGGTGTCATGCCGACCGTGACGACCCCGGTCAGCGCTTCGCGTTCCTTGTGCAGGTCGATCGAAGCCTGCTGCAGTTGCTCAACCAACGGGCGCACACGCTCCAGCAGCGTCGAGCCTTCGGGCGTCAGGATGACGCC
>CAXNGL010000290.1:0-4269 GCA_964201515.1 Burkholderiales bacterium | reverse complement strand
TTGCTTTACAGGGTACGGGGTTGTTGCTAGGATTTAACGTGGATTATACTTTATGCTCGTAACCCGCCATATCTGAAAGGGAATTTGGGTTTGCAACTCGATTTCGACATCTTCAAGCCAAAGACTCCGCCCTTGTTCGGGATGGACATCAGTTCATCATCGGTGAAGATGGTGGAGATGGTGGATGCCGGGAAAGGCGTGCCCCGGGTTGAGCGCTATGTCATCGAGTCACTTCCCAAGGATGCGGTTCTGGATGGCAACATTGCCAACCTGGAGGCGGTGGCCGAAGCGGTCCAGCGTGGCTGGAAGAAAATGGCCACGAAGACCAAGAACGTGGCCATGGCCTTGCCGACCGCGGCGGTAATCACCAAGAAGATCATCGTTCCGGCGGGACTGAGCGAGGATGAACTGGAAATTCAGGTCGAGTCCGAGGCCAACCAGTACATCCCGTTCGCCCTCGAAGAGGTCAACCTGGACTTTCAGGTGGTCGGCCCTTCGCCCTCCGGACCGGAAGAGGTCGAAGTCCTGATCGCGGCGTCTCGCAAGGAGAAAGTCGAGGATCGCGTTGCTGTTGTGGAAGCTGCCGGGCTGAAAGCCTTGTGCATGGACGTCGAATCGTACGCCACGCAGACCTCGTTCGACCTGATCAAGAAACAGTTCCCCAATGATGGCGTAGACCAGAATGTGGTGCTGGTGGACGTCGGCGCAATGGTGATGAACATCACCGTGTTGCGCAATGACCAGACGGTGTACACCCGTGAGCAGGCTTTCGGCGGGGCGCAGTTGACCCAGGACATCATGCGGCAGTATGGCATGAGCCAGGAAGAAGCAGAGGCCGCCAAGCGTTCCGGCGGGCTGCCCGACACCTATGAAACCGACGTGTTGCGCCCCTTCATGGAAAATGCCGCGTTGGAAATCCAGCGCGCCATGCAGTTCTTCTTTACGTCCACCCCGTACAACTCCGTCGAACACATCCTGCTCTCGGGCGGCTCGGCGGTGATTGCCGGGTTTGACGATGTGGTTTCAACGCGCACACAGGTCAACACCCTGGTGGCCAATCCCTTCTCGAGCATGGCGATTTCGCCCCGCATCCAGTTGAAACGGCTGGTGGCCGACGCGCCATCGCTGATGATCGCCTGTGGGTTGGCCATGCGGAGGTTCGATCCATGATTCGTATCAACCTGCTGCCGCATCGCCAGGAGCGACGCAAGGCGCAACGCAAGCACCTGGCGATTCTGGCTGGCATGGTTGCAGCGTTGGGTATCGCCATCGTGGTATTGGTGCATGGCGTGTTCGCCGGATATATCGCCATCCAGAACGATCGCAACGATTTCATCAAGAAGGAAAACGCGCGCCTGGACAAGGAGATCGACGAGATCAAGAAATTGCGGGGCGAGATCGCTTCCCTGCTCGCGCGCAAGCAGGTCATCGAGCGCCTGCAGTCCGATCGCGCGCAGCCTGTCTATCTTCTCGAACAACTGGTCCGGCAAGTCCCCGATGGGGTCTATATCAAGAGCTTCAAGCAGCAGGGCCTCAGGGTCAGCGTATCCGGCTATGCGCAATCCAACGCGCGCGTTTCAACCTTGATGAGGAACATCGCTGCATCTCCCTATCTCGAGCGGCCCGACCTGGTCGAGATCAAGGCGGCGGCGGTGAATAACAAGCGTGTGGCCGAGTTCAGCATGAACCTGAGCCTGAAACAGCAAAAGACGGACGACGACGCAGCCAAGGCCTCGAAGGCCGCCAAGAAAGGCTGACCTCGTCATCATGAAGAAAATTCTTGACCAGTTCCGCAATCTCAACCCCAAGGACCCGGGTGCGTGGCCACCGTTGCCCAAGGCACTGGGACTGCTTGGCTTGTTGGCGGCGATCTTGGTCGGCGCCTATTTCGGCGACTGGGCCGTCCAACTGGAGGCCATCGACACCGGGGCGGTCCAGGAAAAACAGTTGAAGGAAGAGTTCGTCAAAAAGAAGCAGCAGGCCGTTAACCTCGACCTGCATCGTCAGCAGTTGCGGGAAATCGACAGCTCCTTCGGCGCATTGCTCAAGCAGCTGCCCAATCGCTCGCAGATGGACGCATTGCTTGTCGACATCAACCAGGCCGGGCTGGGCCGCGGCCTGCAGTTCGACCTGTTCAAGCCCGCGCCCACGGAGACGATGCGCGACTTCTACGCCGAACTGCCGATCCAGTTACGCATCAGCGGCGGATATCACGACATCGGCCAGTTTGCCAGCGACATCGGCCAGCTCTCGAGAATTGTCACGCTCAATGACCTTTCAGTTGCCGGCGGCAAGGATGGAACGCTGACGATGGATGCCATTGCAAAGACCTTCCGCTACCTCGATGAAGAGGAAGTGTCCGCGCAGCGTGCCGCCGCGAACCGGGCCAAGGCGGGAAAGAAGTGATGCCATGAAGCGCTTAATCATCATTCTTGCATTCGTGCTCGCCGCCTGCGACAGCGAAAGCCACAGCGACCTCAAGAAGGAATTGAGCGACCTGTCCAAGGACCTGCGCGGCAAGATTGATACGTTGCCGGTGGTCAAGCCGTATGAGCCGGTTCCCTACCAGGTGCTGGACATGCCGGATCCTTTTGGGCCGGCAAAAATCGAACTCGTCACGAAATCGGCGGGAACGGGCGGCGGCCTCAAACCCGACCTCAACCGCCCGAAGGAGCCGCTCGAATCGGTGCCCCTGGAGTCGCTGAAGATGGTCGGCGCGCTGCAACAGGGCAGGCTGAACTATGCGTTGGTAAGAGCAGACAGCAGCCTGTATCGCGTGAAGATCGGGAACTACATGGGCCAGAACTTTGGCATCGTCACCAATATTTCGGATAACCAAGTACAACTGCGGGAACTGGTCCAGGATGCAGCCGGAGACTGGACCGAGCGAAAGTCCGCGTTGCAATTGCAGGAAGCAGGGGGTGCCAGATGATTACAAACCGATTGCGCATTTTCATCACGACTGTTTTGATGGCGTTCGGACTGGCGGGCGCCTTGCCAGCGGCCTTGGCGCAGAACAGCATCGAAGCATTTGACGTGTCCCAGCAAGGCGGACAGGTCCTGGTTCGCCTGACGATGAAGCAGCCCATTGCCGCGGCGCCGGCAAGCTTCACCATTGCGAGTCCCGCAAGAATTGCGTTCGACTTCCCGAGCACCGCCAACAATCTCGGGCGTACCAGCCAGGAAATTGGTGAACGCGACCTTCGCTCCATGAACCTGGTTCAAGTGGGCGACCGTACACGAATGGTGCTCAACCTGCGCAACATGGTGCAATACGACGCCAAGGTCGATGGCAGGACCATCATGATTGCGCTCACCATGGCGCAGTCGGCACCGGCGGCAGGAGCAGCGCGTTTCGCCGAGGGTCGTACCGATGTCAGCCACTCGGTAAAGGACATCACATTCAGGCGCGGGCGCCTGGGTGAGGGCCGTATCGTCGTGGACCTGTCCGACATTTCCACCGGCATCGACATCCGGCAGCAAGGCCAGACCCTGGTCGTGGAGTTGCTCAAGACCAAGCTGCCGGACACGCTTCGCAAGCGCTTCGATGTCGTGGATTTCGCCACGCCGGTGCAGACCATGAGCGCGTTTCAGCAAGGCGACAACGTGCGCATCGTGATCGAGCCCAAGGGACTGTGGGAGCACAACGCCTATCAGACGGACAGTCAGTTCGTCGTCGAGGTGAAACCGGTCCAGGTCGACCCCAACAAGCTGGTGCAGGGTTCGCGCGGCGGGTACTCCGGAGAGAAGCTGTCACTGAACTTCCAGAACGTCGAGGTCCGCAGCGTGCTCAACGTGATCGCCGACTTCACCGATCTCAACATCATTACCAGCGACTCCGTGGGTGGCAACCTCACGCTGAGGCTGAAGGATGTGCCGTGGGACCAGGCGCTGGACCTGATCCTGCAGACGCGCGGGCTGGACATGCGCAAGAACGGCAACGTGGTCTGGATCGCGCCGCGCGATGAACTTGCAACCAAGGAGAAGCTGAATCTGGAAGCGCAACAGCAGATCGGTGAACTTGAGCCCGTGAGGACGGAGAGCTTCCAGCTGAACTATGCCAAGGCGGCCGACATGGCCACGCTGCTCGGCAACGACAAGCAACGAATCCTGTCAAAGCGTGGCAGTGCTCTGACCGATGTGCGCACCAATACCCTGTTCATCCAGGACGTCCCCAGCCGGCTGGAGGAAGTGCGCAAGCTCATTGCCAAGATCGATGTGCCCGTGCGCCAGGTGCTGATCGAAGCGCGGATTGTGGAGGCGACCGAC
>CAXNGL010000289.1:0-4341 GCA_964201515.1 Burkholderiales bacterium | reverse complement strand
GGGGGGGGGCGGGGCGGTGAATGTCCCTGTCACTGCAGGGGACAAGCTGTTCGCCGGACTGTACGCTCTGTGCGCCGGGCTCGTGTTCATGGTTACCGCAGCCTTGATCGTCACCCCGATTGCGCATCGCATACGGCACAAGTTTCACTGGCACAGCTAGCGTTCTGGCATGCCTGCCCGGCACGGCGCGCGGGCGCCCGGGATGATTCGTTGGATGGCGCAGGCACGGAGAATTCAATGCTGGAAATTCGCAGATCCGCCGATCGCGGCTACGCAGACCATGGTTGGCTGAAGTCGCATCACAGCTTTTCATTTGCCGGGTACCAGGATCCTGCACACACGGGATTTGGCGATCTGCTGGTGATCAATGAGGACCGCATCGCGCCCGGTACCGGATTCGGCACGCACGGCCACCGCGACATGGAAATCATCAGCTACGTGCTGGAGGGCGAGCTGGCGCACAAGGACAGCATGGGCAATGGCTCGGTGATTGTGCCGGGGGACGTGCAGCGCATGAGCGCCGGAACCGGCGTCAGGCACAGCGAGCACAATCACGCCAGCGGGACAACGCACTTCCTGCAGATCTGGATCGCGCCCGATGCGCATGGCACGGCGCCAGGGTATGAGCAGAAGCATTTCGCGCCGGCGTCCAAGCGCGGCGTGCTGCGCCTGGTCGCGTCGCCCGACGGTCGCGACGGATCGGTGCGTATGCAGCAGCGCGCCTTCATCCATGCCAGCCTGCTGGAAGCCGGCGAGCGTGTCGTCCACCACCTCGCGCCGGGACGCCGCGCCTATGTACACCTGGTGCGTGGAAAACTGCTGGCGTGTGGTGTGGCGCTGGAAGGCGGCGACGCATTGAAGATTACCGATAGCGAGGCAATCGTTTTCGAGAAGGCCGCGGGTGCCGAGGTGTTGTTGTTCGACCTTCCCTGATTGTTGTTCTGGCTTGCGAGATGTCCGCCGCATCTTGCCGGCGGCTCCTGTCTCCAACACACCTGCGAGACTGGATTCAGCATTAATTTAATAACTTTTAATTTCAGAGATATCCAATAGAAGGGCATTTCCCGGCAACATCTATACTAATAAATATATAAAAATGTCGGTTTTTCGCGCATGCCCATCGTGGCGCGGGCTTGCCGCCAACAGATTTCCACTTTGCCTGCCGGTACAATGTCACCATGAAATCGCTGGTCATCCTCATCTCCGGCCGCGGCAGCAACATGCGGGCGATCGTCGATACGGCGGCGCGCGAAAAATGGCCTGTTCGCGTTGCTGCGGTCATATCCAGCAGGCCTGATGCGGACGGTCTGGCGTGGGCAGCGCAGCGCGGCATTCCCGTCGAGAGCATCGATCATCGCGGTCACGCATCGCGAGAGGCATTCGAAGCGGTGCTGGCCCAAAGCATCGAAAAGCATGCGCCGGACGTCCTGGCGCTGGCCGGATTCATGCGCATCCTCACCGCTGACTTCGTGGCGCGCTTCGAGGGGCGTTTGCTCAACATTCATCCTTCGCTGCTGCCGGCATTCCCGGGCTTGCACACGCATCGACAGGCGCTGCAACACGGCGTCAAGATTCATGGCTGTACGGTGCATTTCGTCACCGCGCAACTGGATCACGGCCCCATCATTGCGCAGTCGGCGGTGCCGGTCCTGAATGATGATGACGAAGCGACCCTGGCTGCGCGCGTGCTGGCCGAGGAGCATCGGATCTATCCACGCGCAATCCGCTGGCTTGTTGAAGGACGCCTTGTCGTCGAAAAGGGCGTGGTGCGCGTTAAGGATGTGGATGCGCGGGGCGTTCCGGGCATGGCGCAGTTCAACCTTACGACTGGCGGTGGCGCGTGAATTCTTCGAGCAGGTCACTGTTGCAGGCCCTGACAGGCTTGCTTGCGGCGGTTGCCTTGACGGCGACCGCCTACGGGGCGCCGCCACCGCGGGTGATGCTGGAATACGACATGAGTTACAACGGCACGGCAATGGCCCAGGTGGTGGAAGTCCTGCAGCACGACGGCAAGCGCTACACGCTGGAATCCGAAGTGAAGGGCAAGGGATTGTTCGCGTTGGCGCGATCCGGCTCAGCCAGGCGCAGCAGCCAGGGCGAGGTGACTGCGGCCGGCTTGCGGCCCGCGGAGTTTCGCGATCGTCGCGGCGACCGACCGGAGAGCGTGGCCAGATTCAATTGGTCCAAGGGAATTATGCAGCAGGGGGAAGAAGGTCGTTCGGAAACACAGGCGATTCCCCAGCACGACCAGGGGGTGATGGTGTCGGATCGGCTGAGCTTCTTGTGGACCTTTGCGTTTGCCGCCCCGGGCGGCCGCGAGGTGCGCGCCACGCTGAGTGACGGCAAGGGGCTCAGCACGTTTCGCTACGTGGTGGCAGGCCCGGAGTTGTTGAAAACGCCAGTCGGCGACATCGATGCCGTGAAGCTGGTGAAGCAGCGCGATCCGGGTGACGACCGCGGTACCGAGATATGGCTGGCCTCCAGGCGCGATTTCCTGCCGGTGCGCATCCTGGTCATCGAAAAAGATGGTGCGCGCATCGACCAGATGATCACGCGGATCGGCGGTTGAAGCCCTTGCGATATTCGGTGCCATTGCTGGCTTTGTGCGAAGAAGCGCTGTCCGAGCTGACGGCATTCGAGCGGCCGGCCGACGTTGTCCTGTCGGTGTTTTTCCGGGGGCATCGGGAAGCTGGGCAGAATGACCGTGCCCTGATCGCGGAGACCGTGTATGCGCTATTGCGGCGCTGGCGGCTGATGCAATTTGTAGCCCCAAAGGCAAGCTCCAGGCAATTGGTATTGGCAGCCTGGTCAAGCTTGCAGGGCGCCAATCTGAGGGAACTCGAGCCGCTCCTGCGACGCGGCGACCGCGAGTGGTTGGCCGGGGTCAAGACCGCGGCGAATGCCGAGCTCCCGTTCGCGGTGCGTTGCGATCTTCCCGACTGGGTGATCGAGCGCCTGGGCAAGCGCTTCGACGATGCCGCGTTGCTCGCGCATGCAATCGCGCTGCAGGCATCGGCGCCGCTGGACTTGCGCGTCAACATTCTCAAGCGAACGAGAGACGAAGTGCTCGAGCGGCTCGCCGCTGAAGGCTACCAGCCCAAAGTCATGCCCTTTTCTCCGGTGGGAATCAGGCTTGCCGGGAAGCCGGTGATCAATCGCAGTCCCTTGTTCATTGCCGGTGCAATCGAGGTGCAGGACGAGGGCAGCCAGTTGCTGGCCTACCTGGTGGAGCCGCGGCGGGGCGAAATGGTGGTGGATTTTTGCGCGGGTGCCGGTGGCAAGACGCTGGCGCTGGGAATGTTGATGCGCTCAACCGGGCGCCTGTACGCGTTCGACGTGTCGGCGCGCCGCCTGGAAAACCTGAAGCCGCGGCTGGCACGATCGGGCTTGTCGAATGTGCATCCCCAGCGCATCGAGAGTGAGCGTGATCCGCGCGTACAGCGCCTGGCGGGAAAAATTGATCGCGTCCTGGTGGATTCACCGTGCAGCGGCCTCGGCACGTTGCGGCGCAATCCCGACTTGAAGTGGCGGCAGACGCCGGCTGCGGTCGAGGAACTTCGCGTCAAGCAGGCAGCGATTCTTGCGGGAGCTGCGGTGTTGGTGAAACCGGGCGGGCGGTTGGTGTATGCAACCTGCAGCATCCTTGCGGAAGAAAATCAGGGAATCGTCGAGGCGTTTCTCCAGTCGCACCCGCAATTCGTGTTGGGTTCGGCCAGTGAAATCCTGCGCCAGCAGAAAATCGACATCGACCTTGGTATTGAAGGCGGTGACTACCTGGAGCTGTGGCCGGCGACGCATGGCACGGACGGGTTTTTTGCGGCGGTACTGGAGCGTGCGGCGTGATTCGACGCCATGTTTGCGCGGTGCTGGTGGCGATCATTGCAGTGGGTCTGCCCCCAGCGTTCGGTCAGTCGGTCCGTCGCCACGCAGCGCAGATGCCCGCAACCGGCGCGATCCAGGCCGCGTTTTCGCCCTGGGATGATGTCGAAGGAATGATTGTCAGCGCCTTGAATGCGGCTCGCCGCCAGGTATTGGTGCAGGCATACAGCTTTACCAGTCGTCCCATCGCGGCAGCACTGATCGCCGCGCGCCGGCGCGGCGTCGATGTGCGCATTACCGCCGACAGGGAGCAGGCATTCAATGGCGACTCGAGCCGCATCGCCGATCTGGCGGCCGCCGGAATTCCGGTTCTTCTCGAAGTGCGCTACGCTTCGGCGCACAACAAGGTCATGGTGATCGATCCCAGCCTGGCCGATTCGGCGGTTATCACGGGAAGCTACAACTGGACATGGTCGGCGCAGAATCGCAATGCGGAGAACATTCTCGTGGTGCGGCGAAATC
>CAXNGL010000288.1:0-4350 GCA_964201515.1 Burkholderiales bacterium | reverse complement strand
TGACTGAGATCCGACGGGCGGTGAACATCGGCCACCGGGGCGTCGTCTTCCCGATGTTTCCGCAGCTCCTGCGCGACGTACCGCACATCAACGACCCCGCCTACGATGCCTTGTGGGCAACCTGCCAGGAGCTCGCGGCTCCGCTCTGCCTTCATGCCGGCGCGTCCGATGAAATGCAGTACCCCGCAGACCCGACGCTGTCGCCAGTCCTCACCGATGCGCTCGACGCCATCACGCGCCCGCTGAGCAGCATCAGCGGCGTCTCGAACCTGCTGATCTCGGGAATCCTCAGCCGGTTCCCGGGCATGAAGGTGGTGTTCGCGGAGAGCACCTTCGGCTGGGCCCAGTTCGTGCTCGAAACGGCCGACTATCACCATGGCACCTTCCAGCTCGGGAAACAGGGCTACGATCTGATGCCCAGCGACCTGTTCAAGCGGCAGTGCTACCTGACCTCCTGGTACGACCGAACCGGCCTCAAGCACTCGGTCGAGCAGATCGGGGCGGGCAACCTGCTCTGGTCGAGCAATTTCCCGCAGGCGACTTCGCGGTGGCCCGACAGCAGGAGCACCAGCCTTGCGTGCTTCGGGGACATTGCGGGCCCGGACCGGGAGCGTATCCTTAGCGCCAATGCGTTGGAACTCTATCGCATCGAGGTGTAGTCCGAGATCCAGAGTCGCCAGCTGCGCGAGGCTTCCTGCACCCGAATTCATACAACCAGAAGACAGAAACAGGAGAAGGCATTGGAACCAGACCGGTCGCAATCGCTGCCACTGAGCGGACTGAAGATACTCGAGGCCGCGACCATCATTGGTGGCCCCATGATCGCCGCGGTACTCTCGGACTACGGCGCAGATGTCATCAAGGTCGAGGACCCCGGCGCAGGCGATCCGCAACGCAACGTCGGCCCCAAGAAGGAGGGCGTGCCGATCTGGTGGCAAATCAGCGGCAGGAACAAACGGTGCGTCACGCTGAATTTGCGGCACGCCAAGGGCCAGGAGATATTCCGAAAGCTGGCGAGCGAAGCCGACGTCGTCGTCAATGGATTTCGTCCCGGCCGGATGGAGAAATGGGGCCTGGGGTACGAAGACCTGCGCAAGATCAACCCCCGAATCATCATGGTCCACATCTCCGGGTTCGGCCAAACCGGGCCCTACTCGCATCGGCCGGGTTATGGCACGCTGGCCGAAGCAATGTGCGGGTTTGCCTACACCAATGGCCACGCTGACCGCCCCCCCTGCCTGCCGCAGATGGGGCTGGCCGATAGCGTGGCGGCGCTCTACGCGATGAACGCGGTGCTGACTGCGGTATACGAACGAGATGTAAAGAAATCCGGGCTCGGCCAGAGCATCGACGTTAGCCTGATCGAACCACTACTGACTTTCAACGCGCAGGTGACCTACTACGACCAACTCGGCATCATTGCGCAACGCTCGGGAAGCCGCACGCCCGAGGGCGGCCCGCGGGGCACGTTTCAGACTGCGGACGACCAATGGGTCGCATTTGCCGGGTCCAGCCCGTCGACGGCAAAAAGGATCCTGAATCTCGTCGGCGGCAAGGCATTGGTCGAAGACGAACGCTTTGTGACCAACCCGGGAAGAGTAAAACATGCCGATGCGTTGGAGGAAATCATCGGGGCATGGATCCGAGCACGTCCGATTGCCGAGGTGCTGAGGGCCTTCGAGGATGCCGACGCACCAATTGCGCCTGTCTACAACTCCAAGCAGATACTCGAGGATCCCCAGTACATCGCGCGGGAAACCATGATCCCGATGCCCCACCCGGTGCTTGGACAGATCAAGGTGCCGAATGTCGTGGCTCGACTGTCCCGCACGCCTGGCAAAATCAGGTGGCTGGGGCCTGACATGGGGGCGCACAACGACGAGGTCTACCGCGAGCAGCTCGGCTACTCGCCCGAGGCGCTTGAGGAACTGAAGAAGGACGGCGTCATCTGACCCTCCGTTTTCGGATCCGCCGGTCCCGCGACGCCTATTTCGCGACGACTCCCGATGACTGGGCCAGCGCGGTGTAGTGCTTCGTTTCCCTGGCAATCAGGGCCTGTATCTCGCTCGGAGACGCCCTGAACGGATTGACGGCAATGCGCTTCATGAACTCCTTGGCCACCGGCGTGTCCAGCCCTTCAGTCAGTTCCTTGTTGAGCCTTGCAACGATGTCGGCAGGGACTTTCAACGGGCCGTACAGCCCGAACCATGTCGAGGCAAGCATGTCCAGGCCCGATTCCTTGAGCGTCGGCACGTCCGGCAGCTGCGGGTCCCGGTCCGCCGAGCCGAACGCCAGGGGAATCGCCTTGCCTGAATCGATCATTGCTTTCGCGGTCGCCAGCGCAGTGACAAACATGTGTACATCGCCGCGCGCAAGTCCGCCCATCGCATCACTGCCGCCGGCATACGGGATTTCAACGATATCCAGATTGGCCAGCCGGACGAAGCCCAGTGTGTCGAGGTGGACCGTGTTGTTCGGCACGACACCATAGTTGAGTTTCTTGGGGTTGGCGCGAACATGCGCCACGAAATCCTTGATGTTACGCGCCGGCATCGTGGCCGAAGAGAGCACCAGCATCGGCACCTGTCCGATCGAGCCCATCGGTGTAAGGCTGGTTGCGAGGTCGGTGGCCTGGCCCTTGATGAACATCCGTGCATACATGGTCGCACCGCCCAGAACGAGCAGGGTGTGGCCGTCGGGATTGGCCTTGGTGACGTGCTCGGCGCCGATGTACCCGCCGGCGCCCGCGCGATTCTCGACGATTACCGACTGATTGAGCCGTGACTGCAGCGTGGATGCCACCAGCCGCCCGACCGCATCCACGGTTCCCGAGGGGGCAAAGGGAACAATCAGCGTTATTGGCCTGGAAGGGTAGGTTTGGGCGGCAGCCGAAGCGGCCGCCGCGAGCAACACGATTCCCAGGCGCGCATTCCCCGAAAGAAAAACGCCCCTCGCCGCATGCCAAAGCCCCCTACACAACAACTTGAATGCCGATTGCATACTCTCTCCTCCCGTCACGATTCTTCTCGTGCTTCCACGTTGAACCTCGAATTGCCAAAGCACCCATACACCCCGCCCGGCCAGTGGAGCAAGGACCGGGTTGATCCATCAGAACTGCTCCAGTTGACCATAGCTCATGCGTTGACGCAATGCCTCAGCGCGCATAGCGCGCGGCATGCCCCCGCGGCCTTCAGCCCCACACCACTTCAGGCAGGTTGAGCCCCCGGTAGGCATCCTGGGTCAGCGGATCTATCGGCTCGATCCCCATGGCGCGCAGCACATGCATGAGCTGGCGCGTGTGCTGGGCAAGCCCATACGTCATTCCCTGCAACACTTCGTGCAGGCTGTTCTTCCCGAACAGGGCGTTCACCTCGCACTCCAGGTCGCGGCCACCGGTCTCATCCCACCATTGGCGGATTCCACCTACGATCTGATCAACCTGCCTGGCCATTTCCGGCAGATCGGCGTGCGTATCGGGCTCGCCGAGCGGCGCCAGTATCTCGATGCGGTCGTACCCCTCTGCCCCAGGTGCCTTGGCAATGACTTCGAACTTTCTCCCGTGCCCGACAATATGCCGCACCAACCCGACATTGGTATCGTGCGGAACGTAAGGGGTGCCGTCCGCGAGTCGGACCAACTCGCCATCTTTCGTTCTGAGTGGCTCACCCTTCATGCCCGGAATCTTGTCGTCGTAGCGATCGCGCGGCAACTGCTGCGCGTAGCGGGTGGCTGCAGTCAACAGGAATATCGCACGGTCGACCAATTCAGGTCCGGGGATCAGCGCCTTCGCGGGCTCGCCCAGTCCCAGCAGGGAATCGAGCTCACGGTACTTGGTGCTGAATGCGTCCACGTTGATGAAATGGTCGCCCACCGAAATCGCGGGCAAGGTCCGCACGTTCCGGCCCTTGAGCTCTTCAAACCCTTCCGGGTTCGACTGCAGGTTGATGGCGTCGAACTCGACGCCGCGTGTCCTCAGGTAATCCTTTACCCGGACACACTGCGATCAGCCAGGCACCCAGTACACGCGAACGCCTTTCTCCGGTCCTGACTTGCCTTTGACGGTGTCCATGCCATTCCTCCCTTGGTTGCACCGAGAATACCAAATACTGCCCGAACCCCGGGGAACGCGAGCACAGCGTGTCAGGATGAAATGTGGATTGACCTGAAGGCAATCCCGTCGCATGCTTCGCCAACATATCGCGGGGGATGAAGCACATGGAACAAAAGGCTTTTGACATTGTGGTCGTCGGGGCGGGGCCCGGGGGCATGTGCGCTGCCATTGCCGCGGCCGACCAGGGTGCATCGGTGGTCGTCCTGGAGGCGCTGGACCAGATCGGCGGCAATGCCGTC
>CAXNGL010000287.1:0-4355 GCA_964201515.1 Burkholderiales bacterium | reverse complement strand
GCCGATGTGAGGCCCCAGTGCGAAGGCCTGGTTGGGGCACCAGGCGCTCGAGGCAAGTCGCACTGCACCCGATGGGATGGTGAATGTCTCGCCATGCCAGTGAAACGACAGGAACCCCACACAATCACCGAACCAGCGTGCGGCCTCGGATGCCGCCTCCACGCGCACCTCCCCCCAGCCGATTTCCTTGACCGGATTGCGCGACACCACGCCGCCCAGGGACTTAGACATCAACTGCCCCCCGAGGCAATGGCCGATCACGGGCGTGTTGCTTGCCACCGCCGCGCGGATCAGCGCGAGAACGGGCGCGATCCACGGAAGGTCGTCGTTCACGCTCATGGGCCCGCCCATGAAACAGAGGCCAGAATATGCATCCGGCGTCGCCGGCACCGCCGCGCCCTGGTCGAGCTTGACCAGCTGCCAGGGCAAGCCGTGCGCATCGAGGTACGTGGCAAAATAACCGGGACCTTCGGTCGGGCTGTGGCGAAAGATGGCGACGGGTTTCATGAGCATGTCGTCCAGTGCGCAAGGGAGCGAGTCAATGAGACGCCATGATTGTATTGCATCGTTTCTCCGGCAGGCCCTCGGGTGGCTGTGCCTTTTTGCAGCCATGCTCGCGACGATTTCCGCGGCCCGGGCCACCGACGTGGTGCTGGTCGGCCTCTTTCCAACGCGGGCGCTGGTGCAGATCAATGGCGGCGCACCGCGCCTGTTGTCGCCGGGCCAGGCACCGGTGGAAGGCGTATCGCTGGTCTCCGTGACCAGGGACAGCGCCACGCTGCAGGTCGACGGACGGCGCCAGACGCTGGGCATGGGCCAGGGCAATCACGGCGCGGCCGGCTCCTCCGCGAGCACGGTCACCCTGGCCGCGGATGCGCGCGGGCACTTCTTCACCGAGGGCCAGATCAACGGCGCCTCGGTGCGCTTCGTGGTGGACACCGGCGCCACGCTGGTCTCGCTGTCGCAAACCCAAGCGCGGCGACTGGGCATCGACTTCCAGCGCGGCGAGGCGGTGACCCTCAACACCGCCAACGGTGCAGTCAACGCGCGCAAGCTCGTGCTCGCGTCGGTACGCGTCGGTTCAATCAGCGTCAACAATGTCGAAGCAGTGGTGGTGGACAACATGAACATGCCGACGCTCTTGGGCATGAGCTTTCTCAACCGCATGGACATGCGGCGCGAGGGCCAGATCATGACCCTCATCAAGCGGTATTAAGGAGAATGGCACTTACTTAAGCGCCGAAATCCGGGACCAAGAATAAACCGACTCTGCTTTATTCAGAAACCGCGTTTTGATACGGATGGTGTTTATCCGTACCAAAACGCGGTTTGCCCGCCGCAGCGCTGCTTGAAGCCAGACAGCGCAGCCGATCAGCGCTTGGGCAACGGCTTTTCGATCAGCGCGTAGGCCGAGTGGTTGTGGATGGACTCGAAGTTCTCCGATTCCACCACGTACCAGTCGATGCGCTTGTCACGGTTGAGGTCCGCCGCCACATCGCGCACCAGGTCCTCGACGAACTTCGGGTTATCGTAGGCACGCTCGGTGACGAACTTCTCGTCCGGGCGTTTCAACAGGCCGTAGAGCTCGGATGAGGCGTGCTTCTCCGCGTAGTCGACCAGTTCCTCGATCCATACGATGTCGTTGGTGCGCGCAGCGATGGTGACGTGGGAGCGCTGGTTGTGGGCGCCATAGGCGGAAATCTTCTTCGAGCACGGGCACAGGCTGGTGACGGGCACCACCACTTTCAGGGTGAACTGCTTCACGCCGTCCAGGATGTCGCCGGTAAAGGTAACTTCGTAATCCATCAGGCTCTTGACCCCGGACACCGGCGCCGTCTTGTTGATGAAGTACGGGAAGGTCATTTCGATGTGCCCCGACTGGGCTTCCAGGCGCACGATCATCTCGTCGAGCATGACCTGGAAGGTCTGCACCGAGATACCGCGCTCGTGCGCGTTCAGGATCTCGACGAAGCGGGACATGTGGGTGCCCTTGAAGTGGTGCGGCAGGCCCACGTACATGTTGAACAGCGCAATGGTGTGCTGCACCCCGCCGCCGCGCTCCATCACCTTGACGGGATGGCGCAGGGCCTTGATGCCGACCTTGTCGATGGCCAGCTTGCGGGTGTCCCGTGCGCCCTGGACATCCGGTATGGCAACGGGGTCGCGTGTGTTCATGGTGTGCCGTTGGAAGGGAAAGGGGTGAAGCGCAAGAATTGTAGCATGCAGCCTCCGGCCAATCGTGCGCAAACGGGTTCACAAAATGCGCAAAACACTTTGATTAAAAAGTCAATTCTGCGATCGGCGGCAGGTGCCAATTGCAACGTTTTTGGACCACGATTACCCTGCCAGCCGTGCGCTTATCGCGGCCGCGATGCCCTTGCCATCCAGCCCGAGCGACGCCAGCAGCTGCACCGAATCGCCGTGATCAACGAAATGGTCCGGCAGGCCGAGCTGCAGCAGGGGCACCGACAGCCCGCGCGCGGCCAGCGCTTCGGCCACCGCACTGCCGGCACCACCCATCACGGCGTTTTCTTCGACAGTCACCAGCAGCGCATGGTTCGCGGCCAGTTGCGAAATCAAGGCCTCGTCGATCGGCTTGACGAAGCGCATGTTGACCACGGTGGCATCGAGCATGTCCCCCGCCTCCAGCGCCGGCTTCACCAGCGCGCCGAAAGCCAGGATCGCGACCTTGCCACTCCCGGTGCCATTGCGCCGCAACTCGGCCCGCCCCAACGGTATGCCGCTCATTGCCTCGACAATGGGAACCCCAGGCCCGCTGCCGCGCGGATAGCGCACCGCCGCGGGCTGGTTCAGCTGGTGCGCGGTGAAAAGCATCTGGCGGCACTCGTTTTCGTCCGACGGCGTCATCACCACCAGGTTGGGGATGCAGCGCAGGTAACACAGGTCGAAGGCGCCGTTGTGCGTGGCGCCGTCGCTGCCCACCAGGCCGGCGCGGTCGAGCGCCAGCACCATGGGCAGGTTCTGGATCGCCACATCGTGGATGAGCTGGTCATAGCCGCGCTGCAGGAACGTGGAATAGATGGCGAGCACCGGCTTGAGGCCTTCGCTGGCCAGACCCGCCGCGAACGTGACCGCGTGCTGCTCGGCAATGCCGACATCGAAGTAGCGATCGGGGTATTCCTGCTCGAAGCGCACCATGCCCGAGCCCTCGCGCATTGCCGGCGTGATGGCCACCAGTTTCGGGTCACGCTTGGCCATGTCGCACAGCCAGTCGCCGAACACCTTGGTGTAGGTAGGCTTGCCGCCGCTGGCCGCCTTGATGCCCTCGTCCGGATTGAACTTGCCCGGGCCGTGATACAGGATCGGGTCGACCTCGGCGAGCTTGTAGCCCTGGCCCTTGCGCGTCACCACGTGCAGGAATTGCGGCCCGCCCAGCTCCTTGATGTTCTTGAGCGTCGGGATCAGCGAATCGAGGTCATGGCCGTCGATCGGCCCGACATAGTTGAAGCCGAACTCCTCGAACATCGTAGATGGGGTAACCATGCCCTTGGCATGTTCCTCGACGCGGCGCGCCAGTTCACGCACGCCGGGCATGCCCGAGAGCACGCGCTCGCTGGCTTTTTTTGCCTTGGCGTAGAACTGCCCCGACATCAGGCGCGCCAGGTACTTGTTGAGCGCGCCGACCGCAGGCGATATCGACATGTCGTTGTCGTTGAGCACCACCAGCAGGCGCGCATCGCTAACCCCGGCATTGTTCATGGCTTCGAAGGCCATGCCGGCCGACATCGCGCCATCGCCGATCACCGCCACCGCGTGCCGGCCCTCGCCGCGCAGCTTGGCGGCCTCGGCCATGCCCAGCGCCGCCGAAATCGAGGTGCTGGAGTGCGCGGTGCCAAAGGTGTCGTAACGGCTCTCCACGCGGCGCGGGAACCCCGAAATGCCGCCGAACTGGCGCAGGCCCTTCATCTCGTCGCGTCGCCCGGTGAGGATCTTGTGCGCGTAGGTCTGGTGCCCCACGTCCCACACGATGCGGTCTTCCGGCGTGTCGAACACGTAATGCAAGGCGATGGTGAGCTCGACCGTGCCCAGGTTCGACGACAGGTGGCCGCCAGTCTGGCTGACGGAGTGAATCAGGTATTCGCGCAACTCGTCGGCCAGCTGCTTCAACTGCTTGCGGTCGAGCTTGCGCAGGTCGGCAGGGTCGTTGATCGACTTCAGCAGCTCGAAGCTCATCGCTTGCGCGCGCTCAGGCGCGTCCGCCCCCGCGGCAGCCGATCCGGGCCCACCCACCGAACCACCCGCCATTCCACTTGCCGCACTCACATCCGTTCTCCATTCTTAGAACCGGTTGCAAAATTCACTTTGCAACCGCCAGTCCAGGCGAGCATGAGGGG
>CAXNGL010000286.1:0-4359 GCA_964201515.1 Burkholderiales bacterium | reverse complement strand
AATTTTTTCCGATGACGCCGGTAGGCAACCGAGTGCACGTTAATGTCTGAGTACGCCATTGTCAAATACCACTTTTAATTGTATTAGTACAATCACACCTTTCATAATTAGTTACACTTGGAACTGGCAACCGAGGATCCGCCTTGAAGACAAAATCACCAGCCGCGTCAAGATCGCAGGGGCGAGGCCCAAGAATCCGGCCGGTGCCCGCAGTAACCCGCGCCGTTGCAATTCTCCGCCTTCTCGGAAGTAGATCAACGCCAATCGGACTGAAGGAGATTGCACAAGCTCTCCATTTTGTCCCGAGCACCTGCCTTCACATATTGCGAGCGCTGATCGAAGAGAAGTTGGTCAGGGTCAATCCGGACTCCAAGCAATACAGCCTTCACATAGGGATGCTGCCACTCGCGCGCTCCGTCCTGGAACACAACAGTTTCGCCACTCTGGCCCAGCCGTCACTTGACCGACTGTCAAAACAGTATGGGTTGACGGCGATAGGCGTAGAGTTGGTTGGACTGCAACACATGGTCGTAATTGCGCTGTCGCGTTCACCGGAGCGCCTGGGACTGCACGTCACGGTTGGCAGCAGATTTCCGGCACTGATCAGTGCGTCCGGCAGGTGTGTCGCTGCATTCGGTGATTACTCGATGAAAGAAATCGAAGAGCGCTTCCGCACGCTGCGATGGGACAATGTGCCCAAGCTGGATGTCTGGCGCAAGGAAGTTGAAATATCCCGAAAGAAGGGCTATGCCATCGATCGTGGAAATTACATCAATGGGGTTACGGTCATTGCAGTACCCGTTCTCGATACCGATCGGCATATCACTCATGCCATTGTGCTGCTGGGCCTGACCGAGCAGATCAACAGTTCAGTGGCCGTCTCCATCGCGACCGACATGCGCACGTGCGCCGAAGCCATCGCAGCACAACTGATCTACCGCTGAGACAACCCATGCAAAGCGAACTCCCGCCTTTCGACCCCGTCCTGGCTGGCGGCAACATGCTCTTTCCGGCTTTATCGAGCTGTGCGGGCCGCTATGGAGCTTGCGAGAAGAATCCGGATGGAAATACGGATTGCTGACCAACGACTATCATGCGAAGGCGGCAAAAATCGTTCATGGCGGATTGCTGTTAACCCTGCTCGATCACGCACTGAGCGCCATCGCGTGGGAAACAACCGGGCGACTTCCCTGTTGTTTTGTCATTTCCAGCGGACGCGTCACAAGACAAACGAAACGGGTGCGGTTCCCCGCTTCATGCAGCGCTTCGATGAAACGTTCGGCGGACTGGGCAAAGCCGAGGCGATACTGGCGATGGCGGCGATGCACCATCGGCTGGTCTGGATTCACCCCTTTCTGGACGGCAACCGACGCGTCGCGCGCCTCATGTCGCACGCGCAATTGCTCGAACTGCTGGATACCGGCGGTGTCTGGTCGGAGGCGCGGGGGCTGGCGCGGGACGTGGCCCACTACAAGGAGCTGCTCGCCAACTGCGACCAGCAACGGCGCAACGATCTGGACGGCCGCGGCAACCTCAGCGAAGAGGCACTTGCCGAATTCACGCGCTACTTTCTCGCCACCTGCATTGACCAGGTCGCGTTCATGGAAACGCTCATGCAGCCCGACGGATTGCGCGCGCGCGTGCTGGTCTGGGCCGAAGAGCAAATGCGGCTCGACAGGCTGCCACAACGATCCGGCCAACTGCTGCAGCAAGGGGTATTTGTATCTGATTCGCCCAGAGCGCCACTGCGGCTGGCCTTTCCGGCCACGCTCGCCTCGCGCTGGATGCCGGGGCTGTTTCCGGACCAGCCCCGCTGATTGACGCCCTCGTCGAACTCAGGCTGGAGACGGGCTGCCAGCAGCAGGTAACCGGCGATGTGGTGTTCAATGACGCATGGCGGGGCAGCATTTCAAGCGGTCACTTCGCCGAACAGAGAAGGCATTTTTATTTGTCAGTTTAACTTACTTTTATGTAAGAACCACATGAACTCAGACCTTATTCTGTCAGTATTTCAAGGCCCCATCCTGGCACCCAGATAGCCCATCACGTCATCGAGCGTCACGAGCTTCTGGTAGTCCGACTCCGGGATATCGACGCCGAGCTTGTCGTGCAGGGCGATCAGGAAGTTCAGCCAGTCCATCGAATCGAGGTCCACCTGGTCGCGCAGCGGCACTGCGGGCTCGAGGTCGGCCGGCGTCACCTCCGGGGCGATGCGGCGCAGGGTGTCGAAGACGGTCTTGCGCAGGGTCGATTCATCCATGAGGCTCACTCGCTGGGTTGGTTCATGCGGGTTTGTTCATCGGTGGCCAGGTACGGCGCAGCGCGCCGTGGCCGCATCTCACTTCGCGACCTTGTCCGTGGTGACGTCCAGCCCCTCCGGCGACTGCAGCAGCCGCGCGATCTCGGCGAGGAAGAGCGCACCGCGATGCCCGTCGCTGGCACGGTGGTCGGCCGCCAAGCTCAGCGTGACGGCCGGCATGACGGCGATGGCGCCATCCTCCACGGCGCGCACGCGATCAGTCACCTTGCCGAAGCCCACCAGCGCCACCTGCGGCGGGTAGATCACGCCCTGCACCAGCTCCACGCCCTGGTCGCCGAGGTTGGTCACGGTGATGGTGGCATCGGTCATCTCGGAGCTGCGCAGCGACAGCGCGCGCGCACGCGATACCAGGTTGGCGAGGCGCCGCATGAGCTCGTCGAGGCTGGTGTCGGCCACATCGCGGATGGCCGGCGCAATGAGGCCGCCTTGCCGCAGCGAAATGGCCACGCCGATGTGAATGCCCTGGCCCGAAACAAACCCACCGTTCTGGTAGAAGCCGTTCAGCTCGGGGAACTTGCGCAGCGCCAGCGCCACCGCCTTGATCAGCGGCGCGGCCATCAGCACGCGCTCGGTAACGGGCCGGCCCGCGTTGCGCGCCGCCAGCCAGCGCGTGATGCGCTGCATCGGCACTTCGGTGGCCAGGTAATAGTGCGGGATCTCGCGCTTCGAGCGTGCCATGGCGGCCGCAATGGCGCTGCGCATGGCCAGGGACCGTTCCACCGGGGTGGCCGCGCGCACGGGCGCAACGCCGGCAGTCTCCGCTGGCACACGGCCCTGCGGCTTGGTGGTCGCCACGCTGCCGGGCGCCGCCTTCGTTGCCTTGCGCGAAGCAGCCACCTTCTCCACGTCCTCGCGCGTGATCACGCCGTGCGGCCCGGTGCCCGCAACGGTTGCAAGATCGATGTCCAGTTCATGCGCGAGCGCGCGCGCCGAGGGTGATGCGCGCTGGCGCTCGCCCGCCGATGCAACGGGCGTTGCGGCCGCCGCGTTCCTTCCCTCCGCTGTCCGTGGCGCCGCTGGCCGTGGCACCGCTGTCGGTGGCGCGGTCCTCGCTGCAGCCGCCGTCGATACGGCGGGTGTCGCGACGGCAGATGTCGCTGCGGCAGGTGCAGGCGCGGCCGCAGTTTCCGGCGCCGCAGTCGGCGTCACAGCCGAAGCTGCCGCAGACTTGGCCGCAGGCGCACCCGCCCCGCCGGTTTCACGCAGGCGGATCATGACCGTGCCCACCGGCACCTTGTCGCCGGGCGTGAGCACCAGTTCGTTCACGGTGCCTTCCTGCCAGATCTCCACGTCGATGGCGGACTTGCTGGTGTCCACCACCGCGACCACGTCGCCCTTCTTCACGCGGTCGCCGGGCTTCACGCGCCACTCGAGCAGGGTGCCGTCTTCCATTTCCGCGCCGAGGGACGGCAGCCTGAACTCGATCATGGTCCGCTCACGCCTTGGCCAGAAGCTGCCGCACTGCCGCGACGACAGCCGGTGCCTGCGGCAGCGCCGCCTCTTCCATGTGCTTGGCGTAGGGAATCGGCACCTCGGCGCTGCACACGCGCGCCACCGGCGCATCGAGTTCGTAGAAGGCCTGCTCCATGATTCGCGCCATGATCTCGCCCGCGAGGCTGCCGGTTCGCCAGCCTTCGTCGACGACGACGGCGCGGCGCGTGCGGCCTACCGAGGCCATGATGGTGGCGTCATCCAGAGGCCGCAGCACACGCAGGTCGAGCACCTCGGCCTCGACGCCCTCCGCGGCGAGCTGGCGAGCCGCCTCCTGCGCCTTCCACACCGTGCCGCCGTAGGCGATCAGGGTCACGTCGCGCCCGGGCCGCAATACCTTGGCAGCACGCAGGTCGGCCTTTTCCCAGTCCGGCGACAGCTCGCCCTCCATGGGATAGAGCATGGCGTGCTCGAAGATCACCACCGGGTCGGGGTCGGCCAGCGCCGGCGCCAGCATGCCGCGCGCGTCCTCGACGGTGGCCGGCGCCAGCACCTTGATGCCGGGGATGTGGGCGTACCAGCCCTCGAGGCTGTGCGAATGCTGGGCG
>CAXNGL010000285.1:0-4362 GCA_964201515.1 Burkholderiales bacterium | reverse complement strand
GGCGCTTCGCCCGGCGGCGATGCCTCGACCTCCTGAATGATGCGACTGCCGATGATGGCGGCATCGGCGATACCGCATATCGATTTGGCGGTCTCGGCATCCCGGATGCCGAACCCCACCCCGACCGGAAGCCCGGTCGCCTGGCGAATCCGCGCGACATTGGCCGCTACGTCGGCCAGGTCGATGTGCGCGGCACCGGTGATGCCCTTGAGCGAAACATAGTAGACAAAGCCGCTCGCCAGTTTTGCCACCAGTTCCACGCGGCGCTGAGTGGATGTCGGGGCGAGGAGGAATATCAGGTCCATGCCCGCCTTGCGCACCTCCTTGGCGAACTCGCCGGTTTCCTCGGGCGGATAATCCACCACGATGAGGCCGTCGACCCCGGCACGTGCGGCCGCCTCGATGAAAATGCCCGCGCCCATTGCCTCGATCGGGTTTGCATAACCCATGAGAACAACCGGCGTGGCAGCGTCGCTGATGCGGAAATCGCTGACCATTTTCAATACGCGATCCAGTCCTACGCCGTGCTTCAGGGCACGCTCGCCCGCCCGCTGTATCACCGGGCCGTCAGCCATCGGATCGGAGAATGGCACCCCTAGCTCGACTATATCGGCGCCGGCCGCGACCATGGCGTGCATGAGCGGGACCGTGGTGCCCGGGTCGGGATCTCCCGCCGTGATGTAGGGGATCAGGGCCTTGCGGCCCCGCTGCTGGAGTTGTGCGAATACCGTTTTTATTCTGGACATGGATGTGTGGAGGCAAGCGCCTCGCTACTCGATCGTAACAATGCTGCCAGGCGCGTCGGCAATGTAGCGTCGACGCCGCGGGGGTTTTGCCAGAGCCTTGCTGCTTGCACTCAACAAGGCCTCGACGCGCGACTGCGCAATCGCAAAATACGCCGGATTGACCTCAAAGCCTGCGAAGCGCCGTCCATTCGTAAGTGACGCCACCGCCGTTGTTCCCGACCCCATGAACGGGTCCAGCACCACCCCCCCCGGCGGGCAGCTTGCGCGCACCATGCGCTCCACCAGCTCCAGCGGCTTTTGCGTCGGGTGATCCGCGCGCTCCGGATGCTGTCGATGCAGGCGTGAAACGCTCCACAGGTCTTTCGGGTTGTAGCCCATTTCCAGCCATTTCTTGCCCACGAAGATGGATCGCGAGCGCGCCTTCTTGGTCGCCGCATCGTAGGGTATGCGGACGCTGTCAAGGTCGAAATAATGATTGCGCGAGCGGGCGAAGAAGCCGATGTTGTCATGCACTGAGGAGTACTTGCGCGTGCTCCCGCCCATGCTCGGCACGCGCCGGTCCCAGATGATTTCGTTGAGCATGATCATCCGGGTCTTGAACAGGCTGAACACTTCCGGACTGTTCTGCCAGGAGAGGAATACGTACATCGAGCCATCCGGCTTCAGCTTGGGCAGCACGGCGTCCAGCCAGCGGCGGCTGAAATCGACATAGTCCTGGCCGTACACATGATCAGAATCATTGCCATAGTCCTTTCCCAATCCATAGGGAGGATCAGAAATGATCAGATCCACGCTGCCATCTCCGATCTGTGCAACAGCATCAAAAAGGTCGGCGTTATACAGGCGGGATGTCATGCGCGCATCAGTCACCGCGAACCGACAGGACGCTCGGGGACACCGGACTCAAAACTCGATGCCCGATTTTTCGGCAACGGTGTGCATGTCCTTGTCGCCGCGACCGGACAGGTTGACCAGCAGGACCTTGTCGCGCCCGAGTGTCGGCGCGAGCTTGGCTGCATAGGCCAGTGCATGGCTGGATTCCAGCGCCGGAATGATGCCCTCGAAATGGCAAAGGTCGTGGAACGCCTGCAGCGCTTCGCCGTCCTCGATGGTGACATACTCCGCCCGGCCGCTGTCCTTCAGCCAGGCATGTTCGGGCCCAACGCCCGGATAATCCAGCCCCGCCGATATGGAGTGCGTGTCGGCGATCTGCCCATGCGCGTCCTGCAGCAAGTAGGTTCGATTGCCATGCAGAACGCCCGGCGTGCCGGCGGTCAATGAGGCGGCATGCTGTCCGCTTGCCATGCCATGGCCCGCCGCCTCCACGCCGATCAGGCGCACGGCAGCATGCGGAATGTAGGGATGAAAAATGCCCATCGCGTTTGAACCACCGCCGACACAGGCAATGACTGCGTCAGGCTGACGCCCCACATGCTCCGGCATTTGCGCAATGCACTCGCGCCCGATGACCGCCTGAAAGTCACGCACCATCATCGGATAGGGGTGCGGACCCGCCACCGTTCCGATGATATAGAACGTATCCGAGACATTCGTCACCCAGTCGCGCATCGCTTCATTCAGCGCATCCTTCAGCGTCTTGGAGCCGGACTCCACCGGCACCACTTTGGCGCCCAGCAGCTTCATCCGGTACACGTTCGCCGCTTGGCGCTTGACGTCCTCGGAGCCCATGTAGACGACGCACTTCATGCCATAACGAGCCGCGACCGTTGCGCTTGCCACGCCATGCTGCCCTGCCCCGGTCTCGGCGATCACGCGCGGCTTGCCCATCCGCCTCGCAAGCAACGCCTGACCAACCGTGTTGTTGATCTTGTGGGCGCCGGTGTGGTTCAGATCCTCGCGCTTGAGATAGATCTGCGCCCCGCCCAGCAACCCGGACCAGCGCTTGGCATGGTAAATGGGGCTTGGCCGCCCGACATAGTGTTTCAGATCGTATTCAAACTCGGCCATGAATTCCGGATCATTACGACTGTCCGCGTAGGCTTGCTTGAGTTCGTCGAGCGCATGAACGAGGGTTTCCGACACGAACACTCCCCCATAAGGGCCGAAATGCCCCTGCGCGTCGGGCAGGTTGTAAGGAAGGTCATTGATCTGCATTGCATACTCCCTGGACGAACGCTGCAATCTTTGCCGCGTCCTTGATGCCTTTGCCGGTCTCTATTCCGCTGGACACATCCACCGCAAAAGGGCGTGCCCGCCGTATTGCTTCACCAATGTTTCCCGCATGCAGGCCACCAGACAATACCAGCGGTCGGGACAGTTTTTCCGGGATCAGGGACCAGTCGAATGCCTCCCCCGTCCCGCCAACGAGGCGCGGATCGAAAGCATCGAACAGCCAGCCCGCAGCAGCGTGATATCGCGCCGTAGATTTTAGCAAATCCCCACCCTGCCCGACCTTGAACGCCTTCAAAAAAGGCAGTCCAAATCCGGCACAGAAGTCAGGCGGTTCCTCCCCGTGAAACTGCAGTGCGGATATGCCTGTTGCCGCAATGGCGGCACGCACTTCCTCCGTGCCGGGATTGACGAATACTCCTACGGTCGCGACGAACGGCCCGGCATCACGAATCATTGGACGCGCCTCCGATGGAGCGATGAAGCGCGGGCTGGTTGGCCAGAAGATGAACCCAAGCGCATCTGCACCCTGGCGCATCGCGCATGCAGCATCCTGCGGACGGGTCATCCCGCACATCTTTATGCGTGTTCTCATTGTCGACCGCCCTCGCCTGCCATCTTCATGTTTGCATCCGACTTCTCGTCTTCCAGGCCAAGGGGCATCATACGGGCGAACTGCGGCAGCAACCAGTGTGCCGGATAGCGCACGTCAGCCAGATACAGCCCAGCAGGACCGATTGTTGGCGCCGCAAGATGGCGGTTACGCCCTTCAAGCAGGTTGGCGATCCAGCCTGGCGCATGCTTGCCGTTTCCGACGTACACAAGGCTACCCACAAGGTTTCTGACCATGTGATGGAGGAACGCGTTCGCGGTAAAGTCAAAAATAACGAAGGGCCCGCGCCCCCGCACGGTTGCCGCAAGCATCTGCCGCACCGGTGTCTTCGCCTGGCATTCGGATGAACGGAATGCTGAAAAATCATGCTCACCCAGCAGCAAAAGCACGCCTTTGCGCATGGCGTCAAGGTCGAGCGGGCGGTGATACCACCCGACATTGCGTGGCATCAACGCGTGCCGCACCGGGTGGTTGTACAAGACATAGCGATAACTGCGCGCCTGTGCAGAGAAGCGGGCGTGAAATGCATCGTCAACCGGTGTTGCCCACTGCACCGCAATTTCAGGGGGCAAGTGCGCATTTGCCCCGCGCACCCAAGCCGATTCATCACGATGGGCGCTGCAGTCGAAATGCACCACCTGCGCGGCCGCGTGAACACCTGCGTCGGTGCGGCCGGCGGCGGCAACCCGCACCGACGCATCGGCCACGCTGGACAGAGCCGATTCCAGAATATCCTGGACGGTGTTTCGCGAGGGTTGTGACTGCCAGCCGTCGAACCGGCTGCCGTCGTAACTGACCCCGGCTGCAATTCTCATTTCGGCATCCCAATAATCACTTCCAGCGCCTGTCGGCTACGGCAGCTTGGAAAAAAAA
>CAXNGL010000284.1:0-4364 GCA_964201515.1 Burkholderiales bacterium | reverse complement strand
CGTTCCCATTGTGCTCTTCCACGACTCCCTCGGCAGCGTCGCATTGTGGCGTGGTTTTCCCGAGGCTTTGTGCGCGGCAACCGGCCGGCAGGTGATCGCGTACGATCGCCTTGGCTTCGGCCAATCCGACCCGTACCCCGGCACGTTGTCGCCGGACTTCGTCGAGGCTGAAGCCGACACCGGCTTCGCGGCCATTCGTCGTCACTACGGCATGCGGCGCTTCATCGCCTTCGGCCACAGCGTGGGCGGGGGCATGGCGATTCACTGCGCCGCCCGCTACCCCGACGATTGCGTGGCCGTGATCACCGAGTCGGCGCAGGTGTTCGTCGAGGAGCGCACCGTGCAGGGGATCGAAGCGGCGAGGGAGGCCTTCAAGGATCCGCAGCAGTTCGCGCGGCTGCGCAAGTATCACAGCGAGAAAACTGAGTGGGTGCTCGGCGCCTGGATCAACACGTGGCTCAGCCCCGCGTTCGCCAAGTGGTCGCTGCAGGAGGTGCTGCCGCGCGTGACTTGCCCCGTGCTCGCCATCCATGGCGAGGAGGACGAGTACGGTTCACCCGTGCACCCGACACTGATCGGTCAGCGCGTCAGCGGGCCCGCGCAGGTGGAGATCATGCCCGACACCCGGCATGTGCCGCATCGGGAGCGGGAGACCGAGGTGGTGGGGATGGTGGCGGAGTTCCTGAAGGGAGTTAGTTGAGCGGGACCACTGCTCGCGGTCCCCGTTGGCATGTTCTTCCTGGCCACCACGAACGCGGAGGGATTCCCCGACTGCTGAATTGCCGCGCTACATTCCGAAGATGCAGATGCTGGAGCCATCGGCCTACGTGCCCCGGGTCGAGTGCACGGCGCCCATCCCGTACTGGAAGAAGCGACCCCAGTTCAACGAGGTGCGACCTGCAGGGGACCCCGCGCGGGAGGAAGGTAGCGGCGATTAATGCGCTGTCCGACTGCCGCCTCCTATCCGAATATCGGCCCCACTATTATTGACAATATTTTTATAAAGCCATCGTCACTAGTAGATGAACCGATTATTTACTGACATCACTATGAGCGCTCCGGGAACATGGCGAATACAATACATTGTAACAAGCAGGGTCGATGCGCGATTGTTTCCCTGGTAAGCGTTCGTTCACCTTGTCCGCTTTTTTTGCAATGGAATCACCATGAGCCAACCAGTCTATGCCCTGAATCTCTTCAATATCTCGGACCGGGCCGAATACATGACCTACTCGCGCCGTTCGGCCAGGGAGGTCCAGGCGCATGGCGGACGGGTCATCGCCCTTGGCAAGTTTCGCGAGGTGGCGGCCGGGGATATCGAACCGCGCACGGTGCTCATCCTCGTGGAATGGGCGTCGAAGGAGGCCTTCGACCACTACCGCAACGATCCGGCCCTTGCCGACCTTCACGCGCACCGGGTGAATGGCACGCGCGACTACATCTGGCACCTCTTCGACAAGCTGGAAGACCTGAGACCCCTGTTGAAAGATGCCGAGTGACGCCGCCGCGGGCTGATGAATCCGTGTTGCTCGTAACGTGCTTGTCCGGGGTGTGATCGGCGTGTTTGCCGCACGGTGATGAAGGGTATTTTCGGCGAATGTCGCTTTGACCGGCGCCGGCATCGAATTCGGCGGCGGCCGTCCTTCTGACCCGGACTGCGGAACCAGGCGTTACTGCGCGGTTCCTGTCGCGCCAATTTCTTCCGCGCGCAGCAGCGCGTTGCGCGGAAACTGGCAGACCACGGCTTCGAGGCCCTGATCGCCCGCCCGCAAGGTGAAGCCGGGTTCTTCGCGCCCGACCCACGCCGAGGCATGCCGGCCATAGGTCTCTCCGTCCACGATCATGCTGCCTGCGGTCACGATATGGAACTGGCCAGCGCCGCCTGCGTGCTGCGGCGCCGCCATCGCAGCGGACGGTGGCAGGCGCACTACCCAGGCGGCCAGCCCGTTGGGCTCGGGGTCTAGCGCCGCGATCACTGCTGGCGCGGCAAGCGCTTGCAGCGCCGCGGGCGCGAGTGCGCCCACTTCATGCGTAATCTGCCGGCGCTGGATGCGCGGGTTCATGCGTTCTCGCTCTTCGGGCTTGTCGACGAGGTGGGCGCCGAATTCCGTGGCCATGCGCAGTGTGATGTAGATCAGCCCCTGGTCGCCGGAGACGATGGGCCCGTATCCCGTTTGGTGCGTGGCGAAATGCACGGTCAGCGGGCGGATGCTGCGAGTGCCGAAGGTGGCGCTGCCTTCGACGAACACCTGGAACTGCGCATTGTCGTGGTAGTGGGGCGGAATGCGGAAGTTGGCGGGCTGCCGGGTGTAGATGGAATGGGGCGAGGGCATCTTGCCCAGTTCGGACACGAGGATGTCCCCGGCACCGACCGGCTCGCCGGCGTCATTTCCGAGCGGATAGATCTTCCAAGTGGCCTGCGCGTTTTCAAATGTACCGACTCTTGGCATGGCAATGTCTCCTGCAGAGTGAATGGTGTCGCAACGCTGCGCTGGCCAATATGACGCCGGTCCCGATCATCTTCGAAGGCGCGGTATTGCGCGTTTGGACGCCGCAAACAACACCGGCGACGACCTCGCAGGACGCCAACCACGAGGGCTACCGGTCATCCATGTCCGCTATTTCGTCAGCGACAGCCCCAGGTGCTTGAGCAATTCGGCCTTGCGCGCGAGGTTCTCCGGCTTCGGCGACTGGTAGCGCTTGGGCAGGCCGGCTGTTTCATAGAGTGATGTGCCGCCCGGCTCGTCGTTGTACACGCGGTTGCCCTCCTGCGACATGATGTAGTGGGCGAACAGCCTTCCGGCCGACGGGTGCTTGGCCTTGGCGCGATTCGTCAGCATGGCCTGGATCTCGATGCCGCTGGTGCTCTCCGGGAACACGATCTCCACCGGGCCGCCCTTGCTCTTGATCTCGAGCGCGCGCGCCACGCTGGTGAGGAACATGATGCCGCCTTCGCCTGCGCCCAGCGACTGCACCGCCACGGCGCTGGTCGGCATGATGCGCGGGTTCTGCGCCAGCAGTTGCGTGAAGTACTCCGGGCCGTAGTCGGCGAGGATCACCGCCAGGCCGTCCAGATAGGCGTCGGATTCACGCGGGTCGGGCATGATGATCTGGTTCTTGAAGCGCGGGTTCAGTGCGTCCTTGAAGGTCTTGGGCGCATCGGCGCTCTTTACGCGGTCGGTGTTGTAGGCGATTACCCAGGGCGTGATCTGGACCACCGTGACCACTCCGCGATTGAAGCGGGCAGGGTATTCGCCGCTGTCGATGGTCGGGATGCCGGCCTTGCCAATGGGTTCGGCCCAGCCCTTGGCGATGCATTCTTCAGCATACTTGGCCGCGTTGCCGGCATTGAGGAGGATGTCCGCGGCAATGTTGCCCGCCTCGGCCTCGCTGGAATAGCGCTGCTGGAGGAGCGTGCTCCCGAGCCTGACGAATGACGCCTTGATACCGTACTTCGCGCTGAAAGCCCCGGTTACCCGCCGCATCTGGGTGTCGGGCGAGGCCGAATACACAGTGACCTCGCCCTCCTTTTGTGCCGCGGCGATCAGCGCATCGAGCTGGGACGCGCCGGCCTTCGACGCTTGTGCCAACGCGTTGCCGGTCAAGGCGCCGGCAAGCAATACGCCACCGAATGCCAAAAACCCGCGCCTTTTAATGTGCTTCATGTTGTTCTCCTGGTGTTTTGTCCTGTACAGGGCGCCACTTGGAAGGCACCAAGCTTCGACCCTTGAATCGCCTGTGACCGGGAGGGTTACTGGACGCCGAGAATGCGATTCACCAGCGGCGCACGCGCGCCCACGCCCGGCTTGGGCGATTCGTAGCCCTTGGGGATGCTGGCCGAGTCGTAGACGCTGTAGCTGCCGGGGTCGGAGTTGTAGATCTTGTTGCCCTCGGGGCTGAGCACGAAGTTGGCGTACAGGCGCGCCGCGTTGGGGTGCTTGGCCTTGGCGCGGGCGGTCAGCGTGATCTGCATCTCCACGCCGGTGGTGACGGGCGGGGCGATGGTGCCGATGGGCGAACCCTTGCTGACGAGTAGTTGGGCCGCCGTTTCGTTGGTGGGCAGGCCGATGGCGCCTTCGCCCGCGCCGAGCGCCTGCAGCATGGGCACCTGCGACGCATACATGCGCGGTGACTGCGCGCGCAGCTTGGTGAAGAAGTCCTCGCCGTACTTGTCATAGACCAGCGCCATGACATCGAGGACGGCCTCGGTGTAGCGCGGTTCGGGCAGCAGGATCTGGCCCTTCCACTTCGGATTGAGCAGGTCCGGCCAGTCCCGGGGCACGTCCGCTCCCTTGACCTTGTCGGGGGTGTAGGAGATCGCCCACAGGAGGATGGTCACGATGGCCGTTTCATTGCGGTTGAAC
>CAXNGL010000283.1:0-4370 GCA_964201515.1 Burkholderiales bacterium | reverse complement strand
CAAGCATCGACGATGGCATCGATGAGCAGGTAGCTCTGCGCGGATGGCGGCGGCCCTATGCGCACCGCCTCATCAGCCATGCGCACATGCATCGCGTCACGATCGGCATCGGAATAGACCGCCACGGTCTGGATGCCCATTTTTCGGGCGGTCTTGATAACACGGCAGGCAATCTCGCCGCGATTCGCAATCAATATCTTCTTGAACATGGTTGACCCGTCTGGCTACAGTGGAATATTGCCGTGCTTGCGCCACGGGTTGGTAAGCTTCTTTTCGCGCAACATGGAGAACGATCGGCATACCCTTGCGCGCGTCTGGCGCGGCATGATGACATCATCGATGTACCCTCGGCTCCCGGCAATAAACGGGTTGGCGAATTTCTGCCGATACTCCTCGGTTCTCGCTGCGATGGCCGCCGGGTCCCCGATGTCCTTGCGAAAAATGATTTCAACCGCCCCCTTGGGGCCCATCACGGCAATTTCGGCATTGGGCCAGGCGAAATTAACGTCACCCCGCAGGTGCTTTGAAGACATGACGTCATAGGCACCGCCATAGGCCTTGCGCGAAATCACGGTGACTTTCGGCACCGTGGCTTCGGCATATGCATACAGGAGTTTGGCCCCGTGCTTGATGATGCCGCCGTATTCCTGCACCGTCCCCGGCAGGAATCCGGGCACATCCACGATGGTCAGAAGGGGGATATTGAACGCATCGCAAAACCGCACAAAGCGTGCGCCTTTGATCGAGGCATTGATGTCGAGACACCCTGCAAGCACCATTGGCTGGTTTGCCACCACTCCCACCGTGGATCCCTCCAGCCGGATGAACCCGATGACGATGTTCTTTGCATAGTCGGGCTGGATCTCGAAGAAACTGCCTTCATCGGCCACCTTGGAGACCAGTTCCTTGATGTCGTACGGCTTGGCGGAATCGTCGGGGACCAGCGTATCGAGAGACGGCTCCTCGCGCGTGGGCGCGTCATCGCAGGGCCAGACTGGCGGACGCTCCTTGTTGTTTCCTGGAATGAAATTGAAAAAGCGGCGCAGCGTCGTGATCGCCTCGACGTCATTTTCAAGCGCCAGGTCCGCGACCCCGGAACGACTGCTGTGCGTTATCGCGCCGCCGAGCTGTTCGGCGGTGACCTCTTCATGCGTGACGGTCTTCACCACTTCGGGCCCGGTCAGGAACATGTACGAGCTGTCCTTGACCATGAAGGTGAAATCCGTGATCGCTGGCGAATACACCGCGCCGCCGGCGCACGGCCCCATGATCATCGATATCTGCGGCACCACGCCGGATGCAAGCACATTGCGCTGGAAAACCTCTGCATAGCCCCCCAGCGACGCAACTCCCTCCTGGATCCTGGCGCCGCCGGAATCATTCAGCCCTATCAGCGGCGCACCGACCTTCATTGCCTGGTCCATGATCTTGCAAATCTTCTCTGCGTGCGCTTCGGACAGCGCCCCGCCAAACACCGTGAAGTCCTGACTGAACACGAACACCAGCCTGCCGTTGATCGTGCCATAGCCGGTGACGACCCCGTCGCCCGGAACGCGCTGGTTTCCCATGTCGAAATCGTTGCAACGATGCTCGACAAACATATCCCATTCTTCGAAGCTGCCCTCGTCGAGCAACAGGTCGATACGTTCGCGCGCAGTCAGTTTGCCCTTTGCATGCTGCGCTTCGATGCGCTTCGTTCCCCCCCCCAACTTTGCGGCGGCGCGCTTCTCCTCCAGCTGCCTAAGAATGTCCTGCATGCATGAGCTCCCAGAGCTTGAAATATCGTTGATGCGCTTCAGGCGCGCACTTGTGCCACCCTTCGCAACGCCGCGCTACGCAGCCTTGCGTCGCCGGTGAATTCTTCCCAACACGTCTTTCGCTGCAATCGGGATGTTGGTGCCCGGCCCGTAAATGGCCGCGACGCCTGCCGCCTTGAGCATGGGGTGATCCTGCGGAGGAATCACGCCACCGCAGACGACAATGATGTTTTCCGCACCCCGCGCACGCAACTCATTGATCAGTTGCGGAACCAGCGTCTTGTGCCCTGCCGCCTGCGATGAAACGCCGACCACGTGGGCGTCGTTTTCCACGGCATGGCGCGCCGCCTCCTCGGGTGTCTGGAACAGCGGTCCGATGTCCACGTCAAAGCCGATGTCGGCGAATGCCGTGGCGATGACCTTGGCGCCCCGGTCGTGCCCGTCCTGGCCGAGTTTGGCGACCAGCATCCGCGGGCGGCGCCCCTCCGACTTGAGAAATGCCTCCACCTCGGCACGAATCGCGCCAAATGCTTCATCGCCGGCAAAGGCCGATCCATACACGCCGCTGATGGACTGTGTCACGGCGCGATGGCGTCCATAGACCTTCTCCAGGGCATCTGAAATTTCGCCCACAGTCGCGCGTGCCCGTGCCGCGACAACAGCAAGTTCCAAGAGATTTCCCGACTTTTCGGACGCCGCTTGGGTCAGCGCCTCGAGTGCCGCGGTACAAGCACGCCCATCGCGCGAAGCGCGCACATCCTTCAGTCGACGAACCTGTGACTCGCGAACGGCTGTGTTGTCGATGTCCAGGATTTCAATTTCCGGCTCGTCGTCACGCTGATATTTGTTGACGCCCACGATGACTTCTTCGCCGCGATCAATGCGCGCCTGGCGCATCGCCGAAGACCGTTCGATGCGCAATTTTGGCACGCCCGATTCGACTGCCTTGGTCATCCCCCCAAGCGCCTCGACCTCGTCGATCACCTTGCGCGCTTCCTGCACCAGCGAAGCGGTCAGCGACTCGATGTAGTAGGAGCCCGCCAACGGGTCGACGACCCTGGAAATGCCGGTCTCCTCCTGGATCAGGAGCTGGGTGTTGCGGGCGATATGCGCGGAGAACGGCGTCGGCAATGCCAGGGCCTCGTCGAAGGAATTGGTATGCAAGGACTGCGTCCCGCCCAATACGGCGGCAAGCGCTTCGATGGTGGTGCGAATGATGTTGTTGTAGGGGTCGCGACTGGTCAGGCTGACGCCCGAAGTCTGGCAATGCGTGCGCAGCATCAGCGACTGCGGATCCTGTGGGTCGAAATGTTGCCGCATCAGCTCAGCCCAAAGGAGTCGCGCAGCGCGCAACTTCGCAACCTCCATGAAGAAATTCATCCCGATCGCGAAAAAGAACGACAGCCTGGGTGCAAACTCGTCAACCTTGAGGCCGCTGGCGATTGCCGTACGGACGTACTCAATGCCATCGGCAATGGTGTAGCCCAACTCCTGCACGCAGGTCGCACCGGCTTCCTGCATGTGGTAACCGGAAATGGAGATGGGATTGAATTTGGGCATGTTGCGCGCGGTGTAGCCAATGATGTCCGCGACGATGCGCATCGATGGCCCCGGGGGGTAGATGTAGGTGTTGCGGACCATGAACTCCTTGAGGATGTCGTTCTGGACCGTGCCGTTCAGCTTTGCCAGCGGAACTCCTTGCTCCTCCGCGGCGACGACATACATCGCCATGATGGGCAGCACAGCACCGTTCATTGTCATGGACACCGACATGCGGTCCAGCGGAATGCCACCAAACAGGATTTTCATGTCCTCGACGCTGTCGATGGCCACGCCGGCCTTGCCGACGTCCCCGACCACCCTCGGATTGTCGGAGTCATAGCCTCGGTGCGTCGGAAGGTCGAACGCCACCGAAAGCCCGGTCTGTCCGGCGGCAAGGTTGTTTCGATAGAACGCGTTGGACTCTTCGGCGGTGGAAAATCCCGCGTACTGGCGCACTGTCCATGCACGCCCGGCGTACATCGTCGCTTTCGGACCACGGACAAAGGGCACCAAACCGGGCAGACTTCCAAGATGCTCCATGCCGGCCAGATCGGCGGCAGAATATAGCGCCTTGACAGGGATCCCTTCCGCAGTCTGCCAGGTGAGGGATTCCGGTGAACGCCCCTTCAACTCCTTGGAGGCAAGTTTCTGCCATTCTTCCAGCGACGGATCGCGGAACGATTTCATGCCCAATACCCCTTGTCAAAAGCTGTTTGGGATCACACCGGAGGATTGACCGCGCCTATTCAAACATCGCGCGCATCCATAAAACACCATTGGGCGCGGCCACAGGATACTTATCCGGCCACGCAAACTGTTCGCGTGAATCCCACCCGGCACACGCAGAAGCCCTTGTTCTCTATTGCGATTCCAAGGGAGCGAGTGTATCCGATGCGGCACCTTCCATCAATTCAGCGCCCTGTTTTCCGTTTCGCTATTCGCAGTATTCCCGGGGGAAATCAGCGCACTTTCCCCGACGTTACTCGCATACAGCGAGGACCGTCAGCAATTATCGCGATTGGACCAGCTTCAAATCCATTGCCCGGAGTTGCAGGAATTTTCTCAACCCCG
>CAXNGL010000282.1:0-4371 GCA_964201515.1 Burkholderiales bacterium | reverse complement strand
ACCGGCCCGGGCCGCCCCTGCGTGGCAACCGCGAATGCGCGCGTCACTGTGGCATACACCTCGCCTGCTTCACGGATCTGGTGGTTCCACTTGGTCACTGAACGCGACAGGCTCAGCGCGTCGCACTCCTGGAAAGCATCCGTGCCGATGCCCGGCATGGCCACCTGACCGCTGATGCAGACGACGGGAATGGAATCGGACAGCGCATCGAGCAGTCCGGTGACGGTGTTGGCGATGCCGGGACCCGAGGTGACCAGCACCACGCCGGGACGGCCGGTGCTGCGCGCATAGCCCTCGGCGGCGTGCACGGCGGCCTGTTCGTGACGGACCAGGATATGGCGCAGGCGCGGCTCGGAATACAGCGCGTCGTACACCGGCAGGATGGCGCCGCCCGGGTAGCCAAAGATGGTGTCCACGCCACTGTCGATCAATGCCTCCAGCATCCACTGCGCGCCAGACAGCTTGCGCACGTTGCCGGTGTCGGGAGTCACAGCACGGAGCGTTCTTTCGCCCGGTTTATTCATAGAAGTACCCTACAGATCAAATGTGAGTTTATTCAATATGATACTTGAGCAGTGACCCCTCGGGTGCCCTTGGGGCGCGGCAAATTGGGCAGTTGCTGGCGAAAACGCGCTAAAACACGTCAAAAACCCAGCAACTTGATGACCTGGTCGCGTCGCGCCAGCGCGTTCGACTTCGGCGACTCGTACTGCCGCGGCAGCTTGCTGATGTCGTACATGGTCGTGCCGCCCGGGTCGTCGTTGAAGACCTTGTTGCCCTCCTGCGTCATCAGGTAGTTGGCAAACAGGCGCGCTGCGGCCGGGTGTTTCGCCTTGGTGCGCGCACTCAACATGATCTGCATTTCAACACCCGTGGTGCGATCCGGCGTGGACGTTTCCAGCGGCGCACCCTTGGCCCTGAGGCCGGTGGCGACCGCCAGGACACCGGGCAGCGCAACCAGCCCCTCGCCCGCACCCAGCGCCTGGGCGGCCGGCACGCCGCTGGCAAACTGGCGCGGTGACTGGGCGACCAGTTGGGCAAAGAACTTCTCGCCGTATTTGTCGAGTACCAGGCTCCATACGTCGATGTAGGAGTCGGCCGATCCGGGATTGGGAATCAGGATCTGCCCCTTGAAGCGCGGATGCAGCAGGTCCGCCCAGTCCCGCGGAATGTCCGCACCCTTGAGCTTGTCGCTGTTGTAGAGGATGAGCCACGGCGTGATCTGGATGATGGCCGTCGGCCCGGTAATGAATTTGGACGGAAACTCGCCGCTGCGGATGACCGGCAGCCCTGCCTCCGAGATCGACTCGGCAAATCCGCGCCGGATCCCGTCTTCGGCATACGCCACGGTGTTGCCGCCGGCATTGAGCACCAGGTCCGCGACCACGTTGCCCGCTTCTGCCTCAGCGGAGTAGCGCTGGCGCATCTGCGTGCCGCCCAGGCGGATGAACTGCGTCTTGATGCCGTACTTGGCGGAAAACGCGTCACCGGCACGCTTGGCAACGTTCTCGGTGGCGGTGGAATAAAACGTCAGCTCCGCTTCGGCCTTTGCCGCCTTGATCAGTGCATCGAGATCAGCCTGGATGGTTGCAGCCGATACCCGCGGAGCTTCGCCAGCATGCGACAACGCACCGATGCACAAGATGCCGGCCGCAACGAGCGTCAGAAAGAACGTGGACTGCCTACTGCTCATGATCAATTCCCTCTCTCGCCAGTTTGCGCTTGAGCGCCTCCCACACCAAAGCGTCGATCGCACCCATGCTCGCGATTTGCGCCACCTGCCCCGCGGCCTTGTCCATGACCGCCTGCGCCACCGGATAGAGCTTCGACCCGCCCGACAGCGCGGCAATTTGCAGGCCGCAGGCCTGCTCCAGCCGGTACATGCGGTGAAAGGCCGTGCCCACCGTCTCGCCCACCGTCAGCGTGCCGTGGTTGCGCAGGATCAGCATGCCGCCGTCGCCCAGGTCGCGCTGCAGCGACTCGCGCTCGGCCAGGTCGACCGCCACGCCCTCGTAGTCGTGATAGCGCAGCATCGGCGCGAGCACCAGCGCGCGCTGCGAGGCCGGCAGCAAGCCGTGCGCCTGCATCGACACCGCGGAACCGTCGCGGGTGTGGCAATGCATCACGCAGTGCGCATCCGGCCGGCCCATGTGCAGGGCGCTGTGAATGACGAAGCCGGCGCGATTCACCGTGTAAGGCGACTCGGACAACCTATTGCCATCGGCGTCGATGCGGATCAGGCTCGAGGCCGTGATCTCCTCGAACAGTTGGCCAAAGGGATTGATCAGGAACTCACTCTGGGTGCCTGGCACGCGCAGGGAAAAGTGCGTCCCCAGCATGTCGGTCCAGCCAAACAGGGCCGCGAGGCGAAACGCAGCTGCCAGTTCGCAGCGCGCCTCCCACTCCACGGCATCGAACTGCGCAGCCTTGCCGGCAGCCGCTAATTTTTTTGCGCCAGAAACTGCCATCCCGCCTCCTCGATTGAAGTCATCACGCCATCGCCCCAGTCATGCAATGGCAAAGGCACATCCCGACACCAACACCTACCGTTGCGGTGGCGCCGCGCCCGCCGGTGAAGGTTGTCCCTGCGGCGCCTGGCCGGGGGGCACATCATCGCCCGCCTGCGGTGCTTGCTGGACGCCCGTCCCCTCATTTCCCGCCGCACCCGTTGCCTGGGCGACGGCCTGCTCGCCGCCCTCCTCCGTGCGCCGGCGTACCGGCGCCGGCGGCGGCTCGGGTTTCGCGAATGCGGTCGCCGGATCGAGCACCTTGCCGCCACGAATCACTTCGACCTTGGGCATCCTGGCACCGGGTTTGGGTTCACGCAGCCACTGCGGCACGATATTGGTCATGCGCGTCTTGCCGGTGGCGGGATCCTTCCACATGTACACATCGGCATTCGCCGCCAGCGGTGCGCCCAGCATCGCGGCAACGAGCACGGCTCGCATGGGCGCATGAGTCATCCGACGTTGCATGGCGATCCTCAGGAGAACTTGCTGAAGTCCGGCTTGCGCTTCTCGAAAAACGCCGTCATCGCTTCCTTGGCTTCGGCACCGCGCAGGCGCTCGGCGAAAATCTTCATTTCCCTGGCATGCGTCTCCTCGGTCGCGGCGCGCGTGCCTTCCTTGAGCAACTGGCGCGACAGGCGCATGGCTGCTGGCGGCTTCTGCGCCAGCTTGAGGGCTGCTGCAAGCGCCGTCTCCATCAATTGCTCCACCGGCACCACGGCGTTGGCCAGGCCGATTTCGCGTGCCTTGTCGGCACCGAAAGGCTCGCCGAGCAACAACAGTTCGGCGGCGCGCTGGTAACCCGCCAGGCGCGGCAGCAGGTAGCTCGACGCCGCCTCCGGCGTGACGCCAAGATTGATGAAGGGCAGCGAGAGTTTCGCATTCGGCGCGCAGTACACCAGATCGCAATGCAGCAGCAGGGTGGTGCCGATGCCGATGGCCAGGCCATTCACCGCCGCCACCATGGGCTTGTCGAATTGAACCAGTGCCTTCAGGAACTTCAGCACCGGCGAGCTGTCATCAATGGGTGCGCGCAGGAAATCGCCGAGGTCGTTGCCCGCGGTGAAGCCCTCCGCATTGCCATGAAACAGCACCACCCGCACCGCCGCATCCGCGGATGCGGCTTGCAGCGCAAGCGCGATCGTCGCGTACATGTCGCCGGTAATGGCGTTTTTCTTGTCCGGGCGATTGAACCCGATTTTCAGCACGCCATCGTGTTTTTCAGTGAGGATCAGACTCATGGGGCACCCAGTTTTTCAAGCGGAAAATGCAAACCGTGTAGACGGCATCATTCTACTAGAGGCGGACGCCACCCGGGCCGGCAGGCGGCACCGCCCAATCGACAGGACGGCCCGGGTCACATATCCTCTGAACTCGACTATCGGGATCGTTATCGAATGAGCAACCAGAAGCTTCGCGTCGGAATTCATGGCTTTGGTCGCATCGGCCGGGCAATTGCACGCATCAATTTCGAGCGCGATGCGTTCGAGCTGGTTGCGATCAACGACGTCAACCCCGATATCGACAACCTTGCCTACCTGCTCAAGTACGACTCCACGTACGGGCGCTTCAAGGGCGAAGTGAAGGCGGAGGGCAAGGACATTGTCGTCAACAAGGACCGGCGCATGCGCGTATCCAGCGCCGATACGCCGGGCGGCGCAGCTTGGTCTGAGGCTGGCGTGGATATCGTCATCGACGCCGCCGGCCGCCCGGCTGTGCCCGCAGAACTCGATCGCCTGAAGGCGCAGGGCATCCGCCATTGCATCATCACCAACGAGACGCCTGCAGGCATGCCAGTCAAGCCGGTCATTGTCGGTGTCAATCACGAATCGATCAGTGCCGACGATTTCGCGCTGTCCACGGT
>CAXNGL010000281.1:0-4377 GCA_964201515.1 Burkholderiales bacterium | reverse complement strand
TAGAATGAGCCGCTTCACAAGCCACTGGGGCCGCGCTGTGGCGGTCATGGAATTGAATCTCGTCCAGACAATCGCCATCTACGCGCTGCCGGTGATCTTCGCGATCACCCTGCATGAAGCCGCGCATGGCTACGTAGCAAGGCATTTCGGGGACACCACGGCCTGGCGTCTCGGGCGCATCAGCCTGAATCCGCTGCGGCACATCGATCTTGTGGGCACGATCATCGTGCCCTTGGTGATCCTGGTGATGAGCAAGCTGGCGGTCGGATCCGGCATCCTGTTCGGCTGGGCGAAACCGGTCCCCGTCAACTTCGGCGCACTGGGCAATCCGAAACGAGACATGCTTTGGGTGGCGGCCGCGGGCCCTGTCGCAAACCTGCTCATGGCGGTCATCTGGGCCATGTTACTCAAGGGCGCCATGTTGATGCCTCCCAATATGTTCACCTTGCCGCTCAGCCTCATGGCTGAAGCCGGAATTACCGTGAACGTGGTGCTGATGGTGCTGAACCTGCTGCCCATCCTGCCTCTTGATGGCGGGCGCATTGTCGTATCCTTGCTGCCCAATCGGCTTGCGCTAAGCTATGCCCGGCTGGAACCGTTGGGATTCCCGATACTGCTGGTGTTGATATTTACCAATGTACTTGGAGTGATCCTGTCTCCCATGGTCCAGGGTTCCATCCAGGTGATCGAATTGATTTTCCAGCTGTAGCGGCTAAGAGCGCCTGACAGAGTTACCGTCAGGCGCACTGAAGCAGGGGAGTTTGAGGGGGAGTATCCCCTCGATTGTGTCAGGCACTCTTAGCGGGTCGAACCGGCCACTCAAGGCAGAACATGTACCAAGAACGAATCGTTTCAGGCATGCGACCGACCGGAGCGCTCCATCTCGGGCACTTCCATGGCGCCATCAAGAACTGGGTCCGCCTGCAGGCGGAATACCCCTGTTTTTTCTTCGTCGCCGACTGGCATGCCTTGACGACCCACTACGACACCCCGGAAATCATCGAGCAGAGCGTCTGGGACATGGTGATCGACTGGCTGGCCGCCGGTGTCGATCCCGCGCAGTCGGTACTGTTCATCCAGTCGCGGGTGCCAGAGCATGCGGAATTGCATACCCTGCTGTCGATGATTACGCCCTTGGGTTGGCTCGAACGCGTACCGAGCTACAAGGACCAGCAGGCAAAGCTGAGCGACCGCGACCTGTCCACGTACGGGTTTCTTGGCTATCCGCTGCTGCAGGCCGCCGATGTGCTCATCTATCGCGCGAAATTCGTTCCTGTCGGTGAAGACCAGGTTCCGCATATCGAGTTCATGCGCGAGATGGCTCGTCGTTTCAATCACATCTATGGACGCGAGCCCGGATTCGAGGACAAGGCGAAAGCCGCCGTAAAGCGCATGGGAAGCAAGAAAGCCAAGTTGTACTTGCAGCTGCGCACGCGCTTCCAGGAGCAGGGAGATGAAGGCGCGCTGGATTCGGCGCGGGCACTGCTGGAGGAACAACTGAACCTCTCGGTCGGCGACAAGGAGCGTTTGTATGGATACCTCGAGGGCGGCGGACGCATGATCCTTGTGGAGCCGGACGTGCTGCTCACCGAGGCCTCCAAGCTTCCCGGGCTGGATGGACAAAAGATGTCGAAGTCGTACAACAACACGGTGGCATTGCGCGACGATCCTGAAGTGATCAAGAAGAAAATCCGCACCATGCCCACCGACCCGGCCCGGGTCAAACGCAATGACCCGGGCGATCCTGCCAATTGCCCGGTATGGCAATTCCATGTCGTGTATTCGGATGACAAGACCAGGCAGTGGGCGGATGCCGGCTGTCGTTCCGCGGGCATCGGTTGCCTGGAGTGCAAGCAACCCGTGATCGACGCGGTACTGGCTGAGCTCGCGCCGATGCGCGAGCGGGCGCAGAAGTTCCTGGACGACCCGACGCTGGTGAAGAATATCGTCACCGACGGTTGTGAAAAGGCGCAAAAACTCGCGCAGGAGACCATGCGCGAAGTTCGTGAAGCCATGGGGCTTGGATATTCATGAGCAGCGCGCCCCTCCAGTCAGTCATTCCGACGTCCCTTGAAGTCGCAGTCCCGGCACCGCACACCGCTCGTGTGCGCGGGGAGCTGCTGACCGAGTTGCCCTTGGATTTGTACATTCCGCCCGATGCGCTGGAAGTCTTCTTCGACTCCTTCGAGGGCCCGCTGGACCTGCTCTTGTACCTCATTCGCAAAGCGAATGTGGATGTGCTCGATATTCCCATGGCCAGGCTGACCGAGCAGTACATGGAATATGTCGAGATCATGCGGCACAAGAATCTCGAGTTGGCCGCAGAATACCTGGTCATGGCGGCCATGCTGATGGAAATCAAGTCTCGCATGCTGTTGCCGAGGCCGAAGGCGATCGAGGACGAGACCGACCCGCGTGCCGAACTCGTGCGCAGGCTGCTTGAGTATGAGCGAATGAAGGCGGCGGCGCAGAAGCTCGATGCCATTCCCCAGCTTGGGCGTGACTACGATCGCGTGGAAGTCTGGATCGAGCAGACCATGGTTGAGCGTCTGCCACAGGTGGGCGTGGAGGACCTGGCCGCTGCCTGGCGCACGCTGTTGGCGCGTGCTCGGGTGATGCAAAACCACCATATCGGACGCGAAGAACTGTCCGTGCGGGAACACATGACCAGGATCATGCGCCGGCTGGCCGAGGGGAAATTTACGGAGTTCATCAGCCTGTTCGACCCGAGCAAGGGCGTGCCTGTTCTCGTTGTCAACTTTCTCGCGGTTCTGGAACTCGTTCGCGAGCGGTTGATTGACGTGACCCAAGCTGAACCCTTTTCGCCAATTTATGTGAAGCTTGCCCATGCTCAGCCCGAGTGAAGTAAAAGTCGTACTGGAAGCCGCGTTGCTGACGGCGGATGCGCCTGTCACCATCGCCGACATGCGCAAATTGTTCGATGAGGAAGTCGGGGCGGATACCATCCGGCGCTTGCTCGATGAAATCCGCGACGAATGGAAGCCACGCGCCGTGGAGCTGGTGAACCTCGCCAGCGGCTGGCGATTCCAGACACGCCCGGCATTTCAGCGCTACCTGGATCGCCTCAACCCGGAGAAGCCGCCGCGCTATTCCCGCGCAGTCATGGAGACATTGGCGATCATCGTGTATCGTCAGCCCGTGACACGAGGCGACATCGAGGATATCCGCGGTGTGACTGTTTCCAGCGAGGTCATCAAGAAACTCGAAGATCGCGGGTGGATAGACGTGGTGGGACACCGCGACGTCCCGGGCCGACCGGCGCTCTATGCAACGACCAAGATTTTTCTAGACGACCTGGGCTTGCGCACCTTGCAAGAATTGCCTGCACTTGACGAAATCATCCAGACCCTTGAAATCGAAACCCATCAGACGCCCCAAGCCGAAAGCGCGCCCATTACGGGGCAAGCCGAAACCCCCGTTGACGCCGACAACGCCGCCGAGGACAGCACCGAACCCCCAGCGATCGATGCGTCGGAACAATCCGGGAATGCCCCCTCGGGAGCCGGGGCAAGCGCGGCCTGACCCGGCGGCAACGCGGACCGGCGCCGCACCTCTGGGCGCGGCAACTGAAAAACTCCAGAAGGTACTCGCCCGCGCGGGAATGGGGTCGCGCCGCGATATGGAAGACGTCATCGCGGCTGGGAGGGTGACCGTCAATGGCGATAAAGCCCTTTTAGGTCAGCGTGTTGCAGTCGGTGACCGAGTGCTGCTGGATCACAAGCCGGTGCGCATGCAGGCCGAAGGCGCAACCCCAAGCGTGCTGCTCTATCACAAGCCCGCGGGTGAAATGGTCACGATGCACGACCCCGAAGGACGCCCGACCGTATTCGATCGCTTGCCGCGTGTCAGGGGGCGGCGTTGGCTTGCAGTCGGACGCCTGGACTTCAATACCAGCGGCGTGCTGCTGCTGACCGACTCTGGAGATCTGGCCAACCGCTTGATGCATCCGAGTCACGGGCTCGAACGCGAATATGCCGTCCGAGTGATGGGCGAAGTCACACAGGGGCAACTGGAGAGTCTCAAAAAGGGAGTGATGCTTGAGGACGGCCCGGCTCATTTCGATGCCATCCGATTTGAGGGCGGCGATGGCGCAAACCGCTGGTACCGGGTAACCCTGTCGGAAGGGCGGAACCGTGAAGTGCGGCGCATTTTCGAGGCGATTGGCTTGGTAGTCAGCCGATTGACACGCATCCGTTTCGGTCCGCTCGTGTTGCCCCCCAGGCTCCCACGCGGTCGCTGGCTGCAACTGGAACCTGAGCAAGTCAGGTCCCTTTTGGCGCTGACGACTGGCTCAAAGCAGGATAATCAGGTTGAAAAGTGATTCTTCTCGTTGTTTCGGAACATTTTTCTTGCTAT
>CAXNGL010000280.1:0-4380 GCA_964201515.1 Burkholderiales bacterium | reverse complement strand
CCTGGCAATGGCGCGTCCCAATCCGTTCATGCGTGCGCATCCGGTGACCAGCGCGATCCTGCCGTCGAGGAGACCCATCCTCAACCGGCACCCTTCCGGGACGCACTCCGCGGCATCCATCCTTGTGGCGGCCAGTTGAAGTAGCGGCGCAGCGAGTCTCCCATCAGCATGGCCTTGTCGGACATCGAGAGTTCATCGTTATCGAGGATGTAGTTCACGCCTTCCTTGTAGCTCAGCAAGGTGGCCACGCGAGTGAAGTCGGTGCCCCAGAACAGGCGCTCGATGCCAAACACCTCGATGAGCTGCCGGATACGCGGCCACAGGTCTTTGTACGGATAGGGTTCGGCCGACATGGACGGGAAAGCCGACACCTTGATCGCCACATTGGGACACTTCGCCAGCGCAATGAGATGCTCCCAGCCCTTGAACATGTCGCCCGGGCCGTTGCCCGACACGTTCACCGGCGGCTGCGGAAAGCCAAGGTGATCGATGACGATGCGCAGGTCCGGGAAGTCGCGTGCAATCCCCGCCACATGCTGGATGTAGCGCGGCGGGTACAGGCTCAGCACGACGCCGTGCTTTTGCAAGGCGACGAATAGTCTGCGGTGCGCACCCTGCTGCGCCGATGCGAGCAACGCGTCGGTGTAGATCATCAAGCGAATGCCCAGCACGCCCGGCGTGCCGCCGAGCACGCGCACGCGCTCATCCAGGTCGGGGGCGTCATGATCGACCAGCGCAATCATGGCCAGTCGGTCCGGGTAGCGCTTGACTGCGTCCAGCGCATAGCTGTTGTCGAAGCCGAAAATGGAGGGCACCACGGCGATGCCGGCATCGACGCCGGCCTCGTCCATCGCGGCGATCAGCGCCTCCATCGGCACCAGGTGTTCGTTGAAATGCGCGCGCACCATGGCCGTGCGCTCCGGCGTGCCGAGATTGCCGGGCCATGGGTACTTGGCCGACTCTTTGTCCCAAGTGTGGACCTGCACGTCGATGATTTCCATGTATCCTCCTCCGCTCCTTGAGCCAAGGTAACATACAAGAAAACACGACGGACAGCGATGACCTTCACCGCATTCATGCTCGGCGTAGTCAGCGGCCTGGCGTTCGCCAGCATCTTCGTGCTCATCGCCCTCAGCCTCACCATGGTGCTGGCCGCCAGCGGCGTGTTCAACTTCGCCCAGGGCACCATCGTCATGGGCGGCACCATCCTGGCCTATATCTTCGCGGTCAAGTTCGGCTGGACGCCGCTGCTGGTGGCATCGGTCATCCTCGGCGTGGGCGTGATTGCCGGGCTGCTCACGCATTTCCTGTCGGTGTGGCCGGCCATCGGTCGCGCCAAGGCCTTCGCCCACACCACCGTGCTCACCACCATCGGCCTGGGAACCGCGGCCAACGCGGTGATCGTGCTGCTTTTTGGCGGCGAGTCGTTTCCGGTGCCCTCCTTCGTGACCGATAACCCGGTGCGGCTGGGCTCGGTGCCGGTTCGCCCGATCTACATCGTCATGGTGCTCTCGGGTGCGGCATTGACGCTGGTCATCGACCGCCTGATCCGCGGCACCGCCCTTGGACACATGTTCCGCGCCACACTGGAAGACCCGGAGGGCGCGCTGCTGTACGGCATCGACACGCGCAAGATCATCACCCTGTCTTTCGGCGTCGCCGGCGCGCTCTCGGCCATCGCCGGGTTCCTGGTGGCGCCGGTGATCCACGCCTCGGCGTTCACCGCGCATGACCTGGCGTTCTACGGTTTTGCCGGCATGGCCATCGGCGGCTTCGGCAGCTTTGCCGGCGCACTGGTCGGCGGCGTGGTGGTCGGGCTCATCTACGGCGTCGTCCCCGTTGTGGCCGACCCACACCTGACAGTCCCGGTAATGTGGCTGGTGGTGGTGGCCGTGCTGCTGGTGCGGCCCTCCGGCCTGCTCGGCACCGCCGGCCTGTTCGGCTCAGCACGGCTGCGCGAGGTTTAGAAGGTGCAGCATTCCGCAACTGCCGCGAGGACGGCGACTGCCAGCACGTGGATTGCCATCGCCCTCATCCTGCTGTTTGCCAGCATCCCGCTGGTGTCGGGCGGCTCGTTCGCGCTATCGCGCTATATCGTCGCACTGGCGTATGTGATCACCGCCATCGGCGTCAACCTGGCCATGGGCTATGCCGGCGAATTCGTGCTCGGGCACCCGGTGATCATGGGCGTATCCGCCTATACCGCCGGAATCCTCAGTGCGCGGCTAGGCTGGAGCATCGGCGCCACCCTGCCCTGCGCCATCGTGACCGGAGTGCTCGCCGGGCTCTTGATCATGTCGCCGGGCCTGCGCGTGCGCGGCTGGTATTACTCCCTCATCACCATGTTCGCGGTGCTGGTGCTGCCGCCGGTGGCGATGTTGGCCAAGCCATGGACCGGCGGCGAGGATGGCCTCACCGGCATCAAGGCGCTGACGCTGTTCGGCGAGCGCGTGCCCGACTGGGCACTGTTCGAGATTTCACTGCTGGTGCTGGCGGCGAGCTGGTGGCTCACCGACAACTTCGTGCGCTCGGGCTGGGGGCACCGGCTGCGGGCATTGCGCGATGCGCGGCATGCCGCCGAATCGGCCGGCATCGACCTCACGCACACGCGCCTCGTGGTCTATGTGCTGTCGTCCGTTCCCGCCGCGTTCGCCGGCGTCATCCTCGCCTACAGCACGCGCTTCGTCGGCGCCGACATGTTCGGCATCAACCTGATGCTGATGTTCCTGACCGGCGTGGTGCTGGGTGGCCCCGGCACGCGCTGGGGCCCGGTGATCGGCATGGCGCCGCTGTTGTTCCTGAGCTTTTGGGTGGGCCCGTTCAGCCCGTACAACGCCATCGGCCTGGGAGTGGGCCTGCTGGTGGGCACGCTGCTCTTCCCGGACGGCGTGATGCCCGCCATCGCGGATGGTCTGCTCAGGAGACGCTTGCGGCAGGCCGGCGCGGCACCTGGCGGCAACCCGGCGCGCCCCCCGGCGATGGCGGCGAGCGCGGCGGCTTTTGGCGAGCAGTACAAGGCAAGAAGCGGGAGCGCCGGCGCAACCTCAGCCGGACAAGGTGACGCGCACATCCTGCGTGCCAGCGGCGTGACCAAGCATTTCGGCGGCAACATGGCGCTGGCGGGGGTCGAGTTCAACCTGCGGCGCGGCGCGCTGGTCGGGCTGGTAGGGCCGAACGGCTCGGGCAAATCGACCTTCCTCAACGCCATCTCGGGGTTCCTCCGCCCGGACGCGGGCAGCGTGGAGATCAACGGCAGGAACACCGCCGGATTGCCGGGGCACCTGATCTCGCGCGCCGGCATCGGTCGCACCTTCCAGGTGCCGCAGCTCGTGGAGGAATTCACCGCCATCGAGAACATCGAGGTCGGGCTGGTGGCTGCGGAGCCGCACGCCATCGTCTCCTCTCTGCTGCAGCTGCCGTCCACCCGCGAACGCGCGCGCGCGCGCCGCGAACGCGCCATGGCGGCCTTCCATCTGGTCGGCCTGCCCGACAGCGCTATGCACACGCCCGCCTCCAGCCTGCCGCTGGGCTTGAAGCGCATCGTCGAAGTCGGCCGCGCGGTGGTGTCGGCACCACGACTGCTGCTGCTCGATGAGCCGGCTGCCGGCCTGAACGATGCCGAGCGGCGCCAGCGCGGCCAGCTGCTGCAAAAGCTGCGCGACCTGGGCATGTCGGTGCTGGTGGTCGAGCACAATGTGCCCTTCATGCTGGACTTCTGCGAGGAACTGGTGCTGCTCGAAGCCGGTCAGGTCAGTTGCACGGCCATGCTGGATGCGCCGCTACCCGAGCGGCTGGTGGCCTACCTCAACTACAGGCCGGCCACAGCCCCCGCCGTCGCGCCCGCCTCCGGGGGCAATGCATGAGCCTGAACATCGACAAATTGTCGGCGGCTTACGGCCAGGCACGTGCGCTGTGGGAAGTCAGCATCGACGTCCCCACGGGCGCGGTGGTCGGCGTGTTGGGGCGCAACGGCGCCGGCAAATCGACACTACTGCGCTCCGTCGCCGGGCTGCACCCGCGCGTCGAGGGCTCCATCCTCGCCAACGGCAGCGAAATGCGCGGCCTGCGTGCCGACCAAGTGGCGCTGCAGAGCGTGTCGCTGGTTCGCGAAAGTGGCAGGTTGCCCTCCTCGCTGTCGGTCAACGAAAACCTGTTGCTCGGGCAACGCCTCGCGCGCCTGCGCAGCAAGCCCGGGCGAACGCTGGAGGAGATCTGGCGCTGGTTCCCCATTCTCGAGCCCCTGCAGGAACGCAAGGCTGGCCTGCTCTCGGGCGGCCAAAGGCAGGCGCTGGCATTGGCATCGGCCTTCGTCGCCGAACCGTCGATCCTGTTGCTCGATGAACCTTCGGCAGGCCTCGCGCCCCCCGTGGCCAAGGAGTT
>CAXNGL010000279.1:0-4391 GCA_964201515.1 Burkholderiales bacterium | reverse complement strand
CATGATCATCTTGGACGTCGTGGTCTTGCCGCAGCCCGACTCGCCCACCAGCCCCAGGCACTCGCCACGGCGCACCGTGAAGCTGACATCGTCGACGGCGAGCACCTTCTTTTCCGCCTTGCCGCCCAGCCACGAGGCCTTGCGCGTGCCGAATCCCTTGGTCAGGTTGCGCACTTCCAGCAGCGGCGCATCGTCGGCAACCAGCTTGCGCGTCTCGGCCACCCGGGCCATCAAGCGCCCCCCGTCCACCTTGACCTCGCGCAAGGGTGTCAGGCGCTCGCCCGGCGCCATGCCGATGCGCGGCACGGCGCGCATCAACGCCTTGAGGTAAGGATGCCGCGGATCGCCGAAGATCGCGTCGCTGCTTCCGGACTCCACCACCTTGCCGCGATACATCACCACCACTTCGTCGGCCATGTTGGCGACGACACCGAGGTCGTGCGTGATCATCAACATGGCCATGCGGAACTCGCGCTGCAACTGCATGATGAGCTGCAGGATCTGCGCCTGGATGGTCACGTCGAGTGCCGTGGTCGGCTCGTCCGCGATCAGCAGCGCCGGCCGGCACACCAGCGCCATGGCGATCATGGCGCGCTGTCGCAGCCCGCCGGAAAGTTCGAACGCATAGGTGTTCACCGCCCGCGCCGGGTTGGGAAAGCCGACCAGGCGCAGCATTTCCTCGGTCGCCTCCAGTCGCTGCGCCTTGCCCATGTCGCGATGCAGGGACAGCGCTTCGCTGATCTGGTTACCGATGGTATGCAACGGCGACAACGCCGTCATCGGCTCCTGGAAGATGATGGAGATGCGGCCGCCGCGCAGCGCGCGCATGCGCCTGCCATCGGTATCGAGGCGCGAAATGTCGACGTCGGCACCCGGCTTGTTGGGGTCGGCGAAGATGATCTCGCCGCCCTCGATGCGCGCGATGCGCGGCAGGATGCCCATGATGGTCTGGGCAACCACGGACTTGCCCGATCCCGACTCACCCACCAGCGCCACGGTGCGGCCTTCGGGCACGCGAAACGACACGCCATCGACCGCCTTGACGATGCCGGCGTCAACCTTCAGGTAGACCTTGAGATCCCTGACCGTCAGTACGTTGGACATGTGCCGAATTCTTGTCGCCGCTCATTGGCCGCGGTTCACACGCTGAACGCTTTCCGTCCGGCAGATAACCCGCGCAAACGGTTCCCTGTTCCGTTCATCACCCTTCCCCCTCGGGGGCAGCGGCCGGGAACGAACGTCCCGGCGAAGTATAAGGGAAAGGACGTTGCCGGAGTGTGATGTAACGCCACCGGAACGCGAAGCTGCGCGAATGAATCAGACCGCCGGAAAAAGATGTTCGGGATGCAGCCAGCGCACTGACCCATGTCGCCGCGTTCGCTCGAACAAGGTCTCGAGGAACGCCCAGACGGCAGCGTCATGCACCAGGTGATGGCTCAACCATCCGGTCGGCTCGGCAGGATCGACCAGGCGGCCCGACGCATCCCGGCCCTCGCGCCGGGCCGCCAGATGCCGCGCGGCCTGCGTCAACACGGCGGCTTCGCCGGCAAATCCGCGACTGCCGCGCCAGTCGATGAGATCGACATGCGTATTGACCTCCGCGAGACTTGCTCCGGGGTCCGCCACCTTGCGCGCGCCAAACCGGCTCAGTCCGGTATAGCCGGCCCCTGGCAGGACTGTGCACTTTGCATCCCCCAGTCGATTCCATGGCGGCACGAGCACCGGCAACGCCCGCCCATTCGTGGCGGCCAATAGCGCGCGGCGCACTGTTGCCAGGCGCAGCACAAAATCATCGCGACTTTCAGTGTCCGGAGACTCGCACTTCCTGCCACCCGCCGGCGCGCGATTCCTGTGATCGCAGCCATGCTGCAGCACGGCCACGCCTTGCGGCAGGCCGTCGAACACGCCGGCGGCCGCATCCAGCGGAATGACGGCCAGGCCCAGGGGAACGCCGGCGCCACTTGCCAGCGCCAGCAGGCGCGTCAACGCCGGATGGGCCCGGCACGCATCGTCGTCGCGCCACCAGAAGTCGACCGTGCGCCCGTCCTCGCGCCAGCGCGCGAGCTCATCGTCGAATGCACGCCAGTGCGCGCTCATTGCACTAACACCATGACCTCATGCGCCCCGTATCCAGTCCAGCAGCAGGTGCGCGCTCTTGTTCGCGCCGTCCAGGTCGACGGGGCTGCCCTCGGGGCGCGCCCGTCCCATGGCGCGATCGACCGCTGCCGCCAGCGTCGCAGGCGACAGGTTCGCTTCATCAACCAGTTCGAGCAACCCGCGTTGCGCAAGCAACTGCGCGCGCAGGGTCTGCTCGGTTTCCGAGCCTGCCGCAAACGGCACCACCACCGAGCGCGCGCCGGCCTGCAGGGTTTCCATCATGGTGTTGTAGCCGCCCTGGCTGATCGACAGCGCGCAGCGGCCGAGCATGCGCGCAAAGTCGCTGCGGGATCGCTCGACAATCACGCGCCCGCCGCCGACCTGCGTGGCCAGCGATTGCAGCGCCGCGAAATCCGTTGCCGCGATGTTGACACCGGTGAGCAGGCGCCAGGTGTGCAACGCGAGGCGGGTCAGCGGCCGCGCGCGCAGCGCAGTTTGCATGAGCTGCGCGCCGACGGCACCGCCGCCCGCGGACACGATGACCTCGTCGAAACCGGCGTCGATCGCGGCCGGCGGCGCAGCGTCGCCGGCCGCAGCAGCATCGACCACGTAACCGGTGTAGTGCAGGCGCGCCCCCAGCTTTGCAGCCGGCTCGAAGGTGCGCCCGAAGGCAATCAGGCCCGGATCGCCGTGCACGAGAAGGTGATCGAAATAGCGATCGAACAGCTCCATCTGCGCATCCTGTCGTGACGGGTCCTTGCCGCTCCCGCCCAGCACGTCGCGCACCGAACAGGCAATCACCGGGCGACTCCTGCCGGCCTGTCCTGCGGCCGCGTGCGCAGCCTCGAGCAGCGGGATGAGCTCGAAGCGCATCTGCCGCCGGCCAAACGGAAACAGCTCGATCACCAGTGCCTGCGCGTCCGCCTCGCGCCAGGCCTGGAGCAGGCGGTCGCGCCGACGCGCCTTCCAGGCGTCATCGACTGGCCGGCCCGCCGCGTCGATGAGGGTCTTGAAACTGGTGTCCGCTGCCATCGCCGATGGCAACTGCACCAGGCGCGCCGCGTTGATATGCAGCGAGGGCACCGGCGGTCCACCGCTTGCGAGCGTCACCTCGAGGCCAGCCCGCGTCATGGCATCGGCCAGCGTGGCCGCGCGCTTGAGATGGCCGATGCCCAGCAGGTGCTGCACGTAGAGGAACACCCGCCTGCTCATGCGGCTTGCCCCCGAAGGCCGAACTTTTCCGCCAGCCGGCCGATATTCGCATCCAGCCCGAATCGCTCCTCGACGCGCCGGCGCCCGGCGTCGCCGAGCGCCATCCTGCGCGACGGGTCTGCAATCAGCTGTGCGAGTGCGGCGGCCAGTTGCTGCGGCGCCTGCGGCTCCACCAGTACGCCGGTGACCTCATGCTCGATCAACTCGGGGATCGCCGACACGCGGGTCGACACGCAGGGCAGGCCCTGGCATTGCGCTTCCATCAGCACATTGGGCAGCCCGTCGCGGTCGCCGTCGTCCGCGATCCGGCTGGCCAGGGCGAACACGTCAGCCGCGCGGTACGCCTTGATCAATTCGGGTTGCGCCATGGCGCCGCGCCACTCGACGCGCTGCGCGATTCCCAACGCCTGCGCCCGCTTTTCCATGTCCGCGCGCAACGGACCGCCCCCGACATGCACCAACTGCCAGCTCAGGTGCACGGGAATTTTCGCCAGCGCGTCGAGCAGCACATCGGTTCCCTTCTTCTCCACCAATCTTCCCACCGAGAGGATGCGAACCGGGTCGTCGGCTGCGCTCCCGTCGCGCCGCGCCTGCGCTGAAGTATCGACCTGCGGTGCCGGGAAGTGCGCCAGGTCGAGCCCGTGATAGACGAGCTCCACCCGGCCCGGCGGCGCCAGCGCCGCCAGATGGTCGCAATTGGCCGCGGTACAGGTGACCAGCCACTCGCAGTCGGCGAGTTTCTCGCGCAATTCCCACTCGGGCGTGGTCCAGATGTCCTTGGCGTGCGCCGACCCCGACCAGGGCAGGCCGCGCAGGATGGCGGCATACCGCGCCACCGAAGCCGGCGTATGCAGGAAATGCACGTGGATCCAGCCGATATCCGCTGGCAACTCGTTCGCCAACACCAGTGCCTGGCCGAACCGCCGGCCGCGATTGGGGACATTCGCAAGGGGCTCGCGCTGCAAGTCGGCAAGCCAGATGCGGCGCATGGCGCGATAGGCCGGCACTCGCCGCTGCCGCCACCAGGCCCGCAGCACCCGCAGCGGCTCCTGGTAGAGGTATTCCGGCAGGTACAGCAGGGG
>CAXNGL010000278.1:0-4406 GCA_964201515.1 Burkholderiales bacterium | reverse complement strand
CGTGGCGCGCATGGGCGCTCTGGTGAACTTCATGTCGGACGCCGTGATCGTCGGCTTCACCGCCGCCATCGGCGTGCTGATCTTCGCCAGCCAGATGCACCAGGTGCTGGGCATCGACATCCCGCCCGCCACGCGCTTCATCACGCTGCTCGCCGAAACCTGGACGCGCCTGGGCAGCACCAATCCGTGGGCATTGCTGACCGCTGCCGTGACGCTGGCCGCCGGCATCGCATCGCGCTGCTGGCTGCGCCGCGTGCCGGCCATCCTGAGCGCCACCTTCGTCGGTTGCGTCGTGGGTGCATTGCTGCAGGCGCTGCTGGGCGCCGAGCGAAGCGGCATTCGCATGCTGGGGGCCATCGCGGGCAGCCTGCCGCCGCTGTCGTTGCCGGATCTGTCCATCGACACCTTGCAGTCGCTGGCTGGCGGCGCGGTTGCCGTGACCGTGCTGTCGCTGACGCAAGCGGTGTCCATCGGACGCGCCATCGGTATCCGCTCCGGCCAGCGCCTGGACAACAACCAGGAGTTCATCGGCCAGGGATTGGCCAACGTCGCGGCAGGATTCTTTTCCGGGTTCCCTTCCAGCGCTTCGGTAAACCGTTGCGGCATCAACTTCGAGGCGGGCGCGAAGACACCGCTGGCCGCGGTGCTGTCGGCGCTGTTCCTGGTGTTACTGCTGCTCGCCTTCGGCGGCCTCACCGCGTGGCTGCCGCTGGCAGTCGTTGGCGGCGTGCTGTTGTTCGTGGCCTGGAACCTCATCGACATCCAGTACATCCGTCGCGCCATCCGCACCAGTGGCAACGACGCCGTGGTGCTCGCGGTGACGTTCCTCGCCACGCTCACCCTCGACCTCGAATTCGCCATCCTTGCCGGCGTCGCCGCCTCGCTGGTGGTGTACCTGTACAGCTCCGCGCACCCCAGCCTGCGGAGCCTCGTGCCCAGCCCGCGCCACGCCGACCGGCGCATGGCCGAAGTGGAGCCAGGATTGCAGGAATGCCCGCAGGCCAAGATCCTGCGCATCGAGGGATCCATCTACTTCGGCGCGGTCAACCACGTGGAAGAGTACTTCGACACGCTGCGCAAGGAGGCCCCGGGACAGAAGCACCTGCTGCTGATGTCGAAAAGCATCAACACCATCGACATGGCCGGCGCCGACCTGATCGGCCGCGAGACCATCCGGCGCAATGCCGACGGCGGCGCGGTGTACCTCTACAGCCCGCGCAAGCCCGTGGTGGCCATGCTCGAGCGCGGCGGCTACATGAAGGGCATCGGGACGGACCACGTTTTTCGCAGCAAGGACGATGCTTTCTCCGGCGTGTTCGCGCGACTCGATCGCTCCATCTGCGCCACCTGCCGGGCGCGCATCTTCACCGAGTGCGCGGGCATCCCCGGACCCGGGCCGACGACAACCATGCCTCCCCTCCCTCACTCCTAATACCCATGACCCACAGCCCACAGCGCAACATCCAATCGCCCGAACTGGGTTATGTCGATACTTCGGGGCCCAACCTCGTCGCCCACCTGCGGCAACTGGCGCAGGAACGCAAGGTCGCCATCCCCGACTTCAGCCTGCCGCGCGAGCACCGCATCGACGCCGGCCGCCTGCGCCTCAATTGCCTGGAATGGGGCGATCCGCAGGCCACGCCGGTGGTGTTGGCGCACGCCGGGCGCCTGAATGCGCACAGCTGGGACCTCGTGTGCCTGGCGCTCAAGGCGAACTACCGCTGCATCGCCTTCGACCTGCCCGGCCATGGCGACAGCGATCGCGCGCCGGGCATGGATTACCGCCTCGCCAGTTGCAGCGACGACCTGCGCGGGCTCGCGGACGCGCTGCAACTTGGCAAATTCTTTCTGGTTGGCGCCTCACAAGGCGGGCTGCAGTCGCTGGCCTACGCGCTGCATCACCCGGACACGCTGCGCGGCCTGGTGCTGAGCGACTCCGGGCCTTACCTGCAGACGGCAGGCGTAGCGCGCCAGGGCGGGGAGATGGCGGTGTACCAGCCCTTCGAGCGCTTCGAGGACATCGTGCAGATGTCGCAGCAGGACGGCCGCGGGCGCAACACCGATCGGCTGCGCTTCACGCTGAGCCAGAACACGCGGCAGTTGCCCGATGGCCGCTGGACCTGGAAATTCGATACCGAATACCGCACAACCAAGGCCGCCTTCACGCTGGCGGCCGAACTGCAGGGCATGATGGTGAGCGCCGCCTCGCTCACCTGCCCGGTGCTGGTGCTGCACGGCGAGCACAGCGACATCCTGCTGGCCGACGGGGCAAAGCACACCGCCGGCTGCTTCCCCGACGGGCGCTGGGCCACGGTGCCCGCCACGCGCCACCTGCTGCATCACGACAATCCGAATGCCTTCATCGACACCCTGCAGCGCTTCTTTGCGTCGGCAGCGGCGGCGCCGGGCTCCTGAACGCCCACGGCCGGGTTAGGGGCTGCCCTCGCGCTAACTGCCAGGTCGTGCGCGATGCTCCCAAGCACGTGGCCCATGCGCAAGTGCATGGGCCCACACCGCAAAACTCCCTCACATCTCATGTAGCATCCATGCATGTCGCAACGCACCCGGGCATTTTTTCTGCTGACGGCCATGGTCTGGCAAGCCTTGCTCGTGAGCACGCCATACGGGCTGAGCCAGATGTCCCGGCAACTCGCTCATGCCATCGAGCACATGCAGGCCGTTGAGCATCACCACCACGACGATCAAACCCTGCACCTGGAAGCAAATTCGGACGAGTCGTTCCACCAGCATCCCGGCGAGGGCATGCAGCCGACCGGATTAATACCATTTGTTGTTGCGCAACTGCCCGGGTTGCCACCGTCAGCACCGGCGGCCGGCGACTTAACCCTGCCATACCGCATCTTCCTCGAAGGCCCATTGCGGCCCCCTACGTTCACGGCCTGATCACAGGTCGGCCAACTTTGCTGTTGGCGTAGCGCCTCGCGCAGTCTTGCCCGTTCAGCTGCTCACGCTGAACGGGCAAGACCCGTCGCGCCGGGATCCTTTCATGCCCTGCATTGCCGGCCCTTCGGTTGAAGGAGCGGGCCAAACCCGGTTGGCATGCAGCTCACACGATTCGACAACCTCATACGGACATGAAAAACATTCTTATCCACCGGCCCGTTGCAACGCTGCTGCTGGCCATGACACCGGTAATTGCACTTGCACACGGCATCTCCGACGAGGACCGCCAGCGCATGCTGGATGGCGGTTACCTCCAGTACATCGGGTTGGGCGCGACCCACATGCTCACCGGCCATGACCACCTGCTGTTCCTTTTCGGTGTGATTTTTCTTCTCACCACGTTCAGGGACATCGCCAGGTTCGTCACCGCCTTCACCATCGGACACTGCATCACCCTGGTACTCGCGACCTACTTCAAGATCACCTGGAACTACTACCTCGTCGACGCCCTCATCGCCATCAGTGTCATCTACAAGGGTTTCGACAACAACGGGGGCTTCCAGAAACAATTCAACATGAAGTCTCCCAACATCCTGTGGGCAGTATTCATCTTCGGATTGCTGCACGGCTTCGGCCTGTCCACGCGCCTGCAGCAGCTGCCGCTGGGTGATGATGGCGTGGCCATGCTGCTGCGTATCCTCAGTTTCAACGTGGGAGTGGAACTGGGCCAGATCGCCGCCCTGGTGATCATGTTGCCGCTGTTGGCCATGTGGCGACGCGGGGCCTCATTCCCGCGATGGAGCTACGCCGCCAACCTGGGGCTCATCTATGCCGGCGTGTACCTGCTCTTCACGCAAATGCACGCGTTCCAGCACGACTTCGACCCCGATGGCTTCCGTTTCCCTGTCGAGGAGCACCGACACATCCACGAAGACATGGGCATCGAAAAAACGATTGACCCCAAACGCAACACCCTTTGATCCATCAATCAACCCGAAAGGACATCAACATGAAAAGATTGATCGCACTGAGCACCGTCGTTTCATCACTTTCCTTCACTGTTGCGGTGTTTGCCGACACCGGGAGCAGCTGCCATTTTCACGGATCCAAGCCCGCGGCAGAGGCTACAGTCGCCCAGTGCGCCAGTCAGCGCAGGGATGCGCTGATCAAGAGCGGGAAGCTCGAATCGTCGTGGCAAGCCATCAAGCAGGACAAGGTGGAAGCTGTGGACGGAAAGAAGGGCAAGGAGTGGAAAATCACATTCAGGAATCCGGGGGCAACCGACAAGAGCAAGGCCACGCTTTACCTGTTCTTCACCCTGCCCGGGAACTTCATTGCCGCCAACTTCACCGGGCAGTAACGCGGTTTCACACGCAACCGGAACGCCTTGTCAGGCTGTCCTGAAACCATTGCGGCCAAGGGTGCACCGATGTAATTCCCCACCTCCTCTAGTGCGTCTGCGCACACTGCCCATGGACCGCGACGGCATGCACATCGATGCG
>CAXNGL010000277.1:0-4474 GCA_964201515.1 Burkholderiales bacterium | reverse complement strand
TCAGTCACCGCCCGGGTGACCCCTGGAAAGGTGATGTAGTCGTCCAGGATCATCACGCCGTCCGGGGCCAGCAGTTGCCAGTACAGCGCCATGTCCCGCGCTACCGATTCGTACTCGTGCCCGGCGTCGATGTAGATGATGAGCGCCTTGACGCCAAGCCGCTGCAACACGAAGAATGCCGACTCGCCGGGCAACGGCAACGGCGTGATGATGCGCTGGCAATTGTTGGCGATGACATTATTCAGGAACGTGTTGTAGAGCGTCGGGTAGCCGTGCGCGATTCCCAGCGACGCGCGTCATGCCTCCAGCGCCCCCTCGGCCAGCCAGTGTTCCGGCGACCCCAGCCAGGTGTCTACGCAGAGGATTTCGCCATGCATGCCGAAGTCCTGCATCGCACGGGCCAGGTTGATTGCCGAGCGCCTTTCCAGGGGCCGACCTCGATGATCAACTTCGATTGCAGGCGCTCGATGCAATAGGCGAAGATGCCGTGGTCCGAGCCCCAGCCCTGCATGTCGACCTTGCTCGGGTCGGCTGCCACGCCCGCGTAGATGTCCTGCCCGCGAAAAATCAGGTCCCGGAGCGTGCCTGGCTTCGCGGGGATTTCGCTGTTCATTGCACCGTTCATTGGCCTTCCCCCGCATGCATCACCGCGCCCGGTGCGGCAAACCCTATCCGCGACGCCAGCTGGTTCCCGCGGGCGAGTCCTCAAGGACGATGCCGGCCCGCGCCAGTTCGTCGCGAATGCGATCGGCCTCCTTGAAGTCCCGGACCTTCTTGGCCGCAGCGCGTCGCCCGATCAAGGCCTGCACCACCTCAGGCGTGTAGGCATCGCCAGCAGCAGCGTCGGCTCCCGCCTCCATGGGAAGTGCCTGCAGGAATGCCATGCTGTCGCGGCCCAGCAGGCCCAGCACCCCCGCCAGCGCGCGCAACTGGCGACCCATCGCCATGTCCTTGCAGCGGTTGAATGCATTGGCGAGGTCGAACAGGACGGCCACGGCTTCGGGCGTGTTGAAGTCGTCGTCCATCACTTCCTTGAAACGCCGGGCGTGCGCCTCGTTCCAGTCCGGCGCGCCGACCTGCACCGGCACACCCTTGAGCGCCGTGTACAGCCGCGCCAGCGAGGCGCGCGCATCGTCCAGGTGGTGGTCGGAATAGTTGAGCGGGCTGCGGTAATGGGCGCGAATGACGAACAGGCGCACCACTTCCGGGTCGTAGCGCTTGAGCACCTCGCGGATGGTGAAGAAGTTGCCCAGCGACTTGGACATCTTCTCCTCGTCCACGCGCACGAAGCCGTTGTGCATCCAGTAGTTGACGAAACGCTTCTCGCCGCCGGGCGCCGCTTCCATGGCGCCTTCAGACTGCGCGATCTCGTTCTCATGGTGCGGGAACTGCAGGTCCATCCCGCCGCCATGGATGTCGAAGCGCTCGCCGAGCAGCCTGGTGCCCATGGCCGAGCATTCGATATGCCAGCCGGGACGCCCATCGCCCCAGGGCGATGGCCAGAAGGGCTCGCCATGCTTGGCGCACTTCCACAGCACGAAGTCGAGCGGATCCTGTTTGGCGTCATCCACTTCCACGCGCTCGCCCGCGCGCAGATCGTCGAGCGACTTGCCGGACAGCTTGCCGTAGCCGGGAAAGCGCCGTACGGAAAAATTCACGTCGCCGTCCCGGGCCTTGTAGGCGAGGCCGTGCAACTCCAGCTTGGCGATCATGGCGTGCATGTCGTCGATGTAACCGGTGGCGCGCGGCTCGAAGTCGGGCTTCTGCACGCCGAGGGCCGCGGCATCTTCATCCATGAAGCCGATGAAGCGCTCGGTCAGCGCCGACATCGACTCGCCGTTCTCCACGGCGCGCTTGATGATCTTGTCGTCGATGTCGGTGATGTTGCGCACGTAGGTGAGTTGGTAGCCGCTGGCGCGCAGCCAGCGCTGCACCACATCGAACACCACCATCACCCGTGCATGGCCGATGTGGCAGTAGTCGTACACCGTCATGCCGCACACGTACATGCGCACCCGCGGCGGGTCCATCGGGACGAAGGATTCCTTGCTCCGGGTGAGGGTGTTGTAGAGGCGCAGCATGGCGGTTGGGCAGGGTTCCGGGGGCGGGAGGGGGTGGTCCGGGGCAATCTGCGAAAGATTCTCGGAATCCCGCAGAAACTATTGATTCTTGTGGTTTTTGCAGGGTTCTTGGTACAATGTAGGAGAGCTTAATTTGCGTGAAAAAGTATAACATAATGACTCGCAACCCCCGACGCCCTGCAGCGGCATCGAAGCTGCCCAATGCACACCCAAAGCCAATGCCCATGACGCAATTCCGCGCATCCGCTTTCACCCTGTTCCGCTCGCTGGCCTGTTCACTTCTGCTGGGTGCGGCGCTCGTCACACCTGCGCGCGCAGACGACCTGTCCAATGCCACCGCCTTGTTGCGCCAGAGGCAGCATGCGCAGGCTCTCGACAAGGTGAACCAGTTCCTCGCCGCCAAGCCGCGCGATGCGCAGGGGCGCTTTCTCAAGGGCTTGATCCTCGCCGACCAGAACAAGACCGCGGAAGCGATCGACGTGTTCACCAAGCTGACGCAGGACTACCCCGAGTTGCCGGAACCGTACAACAACCTTGCAGTGCTGTATGCGACACAGGGCGCTTACGAAAAAGCGCGCCAGGCACTGGAGATGTCCATCCGCACCCACCCGAGCTATGCCACGGCTTACGAAAACCTGGGTGATGTGTACGCGAAGCTTGCCAGCCAAGCCTACGACAAGGCGCTGCAGCTCGATTCCTCAAACGCAGCGGCAAAATCCAAGCTGTCGATGGTGCGTGAAATGATCTCTGCCGGCACGCGGACATCGACGACCACGGCTGCCCCGGCGGCCAAGGCGACCGTGGTTGCCGCGGCGCCCAAGGCCGAACCGGCGCCGGCACCAGCGCCAGCGCCAGCGCCAGCAGCGGCACCAGCGGCAAAAGCCCCCGACGCGAAGGCGGCGGTCAGGCCGGCGGAACCGCCAGCCGCCAAAGCCCCTGAAACCCCTGCACCCGCCGCCAGGAACGGCAATGACGAAGTGCTCAAATCGGTGCGCACATGGGCACAGGCCTGGCAGGACAAGGACGTGAAGACCTACCTTGCGCACTACGCCAGGGATTTCAAAACGCCCAAGGGCGAGTCGCGAGCCGACTGGGAACAAGGCCGCAAGCAGCGCATCGCGGCGCCAAAGAAAATTGAAGTGTCGATCGATTCGCCCAAGGTCAGCCTGTCCGGAGACACCGCCACCGTGACCTTTCGCCAGCACTACCGTTCCGACTCGCTCAAGGTGATCAGCGTAAAGACGCTGGTGCTCGCGCAGTCCGGCGGCAAGTGGCTGATCAAACAGGAGCGGACCGGGAACTGATGGCGCGCATGATTGCCGATCTCTTTCGCAACTTCTTTCGCCGCGCCGGGCAGGACCAACCGACGCCAATACCGCAGCTTCGGCCCTCCAGGCGGTCCTTGGCACTGCCGCTAAACCGCCTGCTCGGGCCGGGCACCCCGGCACGCCGCGCGCTGCCGCGCCTGCTGCTCACCCCCGCTGCATTCCTGCTGGCCGCATTCTTCTCCGGCCCCGCCTCGCTGGCCACGCCCCTGGGCTCGACGACTCGCGCCAGCGCAGCCCTGTCCCCCGATGCGCTGCTCGCCAACGCGATGCAGGAAGTGGCGGGCGAGCGATTCGACAAGGCCCTTGAACACATTGACGCCCTCCTCAAGCTGCGCCCGAACTTTCGCCTGGCGCACCTGATCAAGGGCGACCTGCTGGTGGCGCGGGCGCGCCCCCTGAGCAACCTTGGCAGCGGTGTGAACGCTCCGGCCGAGCGCATCACCGACCTGCGCGAAGAGGCGGTGGCGCGCCTGCGTGCCTATCGCGAGCGCCCCTCCGAAGGCAAGCTGCCGCGCTACCTGATGAAACTGAAGCCCGAGCAGCAGTACGCCATCGTCGTCGATACCAACCGCTCGCGCATGTACCTGTATCGCAACGAAGGCGAAACACCCCGCTTTGTCGCCGACTACTACATCAGCTCGGGCAAACTGGGGGCACAGAAGCTGCGTGAAGGCGACCTCAAGACGCCCGTCGGCGTGTATCACGTCACGGCCAACCTGTCGCAGCAAAAATTGCCTGATTTGTACGGCAGCGGCGCCTTCCCCCTCAATTACCCGAATGACTGGGACCGGCGGCAGGGTCGCAGCGGACACGGCATCTGGCTGCACGGCACGCCCTCCGACACCTTCAGCCGCCCACCGCGCGCCAGCGACGGCTGCGTGGTGCTGTCGAACAACGACCTCGACACGGTCGCCAAATACGTCCAGGTCGGCCTCACGCCGGTGATCATCAGCGAAGGCGTCGAATGGGTCAGCACCGACGACTGGTCGAACGAGCGCGATGCCTTCCTCGGCCAGTTCGAGAAGTGGCGCAGCGAATGGGAAAGCCTGGACACCGAACGCTACC
>CAXNGL010000276.1:0-4477 GCA_964201515.1 Burkholderiales bacterium | reverse complement strand
AGTAGTCGTGGCTATTATATCCAATATGATATTAATTAATGCGCGAAATGCTGACCCGGCCTGGCGCCTTCCCCTCGGCTTGCGGCGCTTATTCCGTCGGCAGCTTGTAGTCCTTGAACGAGTCGCGCAGCTTGTTCTTCTGCATCTTGCCGGTGGCACCCAGCGGGATGGCATCCACGAACACCACGTCGTCCGGGGTCCACCACTTGGCGATCTTGCCTTCGTAGAAGGCGAGCATCTGCTCGCGCGTCAATTCCGCGCCGGGCTTCCTGACCACCACGAGGAGCGGGCGCTCATCCCACTTCGGGTGGTGCGCGGCAATGCACGCGGCCATGGCCACGGCCGGGTGCGCCATGGCAATGTTCTCCAGGTCGATGGAGCCGATCCATTCGCCGCCCGACTTGATCACGTCCTTGCTGCGGTCGGTGATCTGCATGTAACCATCTTCGTCGATGAACGCAACATCGCCGGTGGGGAACCAGCCATCCACCAGCGGATTGCCGCCGTCCCCCTTGAAATAGCTGGCGATAATCGTCGGCCCGCGCACCATCAGCTCGCCGCTCGACTTGCCATCGAAGGGCAGTTCCTTGCCTTCGGCATCGACGATTTTCATGTCGACGCCGAATACCGTGCGGCCCTGCTTGAATTGCGCCGCCAGGCGTTCTTCGGCGCTCATGGCCTCATGCTTGTGCTTCAAGGCGCATACCGTGCCCAGCGGGCTCATTTCGGTCATGCCCCAGGCATGCAGCACCTGCACCCCGTAGCGTTCCTGGAACTTGCGCAGCATGGCGGGTGGGCAGGCCGATCCGCCGATGACGGTGCGGCGCATGGTGCTGAAGCTGAGCTTGTTGGCCTCGACATGCCCGAGCAGGCCCTGCCAGACGGTGGGGACGCCGGCCGAGATAGTCACGCGCTCGGCCTCGAACATCTCGTAGAGCGACTTGCCATCCAGTCCGGGGCCGGGAAACACCATCTTCGCGCCGACCATGCAGGCCACGTAGGGCAGGCCCCAGGCATTGACGTGGAACATGGGCACCACGGGCAGGATGGCATCGCGGGCCGAACAGTTCAGCGAGTCGGGCAGGGCGGCGGCGTAGGTGTGCAGCAGCGTCGAGCGGTGGCTGTACAGCGCCCCTTTGGGGTTGCCGGTGGTGCCGGAGGTGTAGCACAGCGAGGCCGCGGAATTCTCGTCGAAGCTCGGCCAGGCGTACTGGTCGTCGTTGGCCTCGATCAGGTCTTCATAGCACAGCAGGTTGGCGATCTTGCTCGAGGCCGGCATGTGGGCGCGGTCGGTCATGGCGACAAAGGCCTTGATGGTCTTGACGCGGCCGGCAATCGCCTCGATCAGAGGCAGGAACGTCATGTCGAAGAACAGCATCTGGTCTTCGGCATGGTCGGCAATCCACACCACCTGGTCGGGGTGCAGGCGCGGGTTGAGCGTATGCAATACGGATCCGGTGCCGGAGACGGCGTAATACAGCTCCAGGTGGCGGTAGCCGTTCCAGGCCAGCGTGGCGACGCGCGCGCTGGCGTCGAGGTCGCGCGTCACCAGCGCCTTGGCCATGCGCCGCGATCGCGCCGCCAGGTCGCGATAGGTGTAGCGGTGGACATCGCCCTCGACGCGCCTGGAGACGATTTCCTGGCTGGCGTGATGGCGCTCCGCGTGGACCAGCAGGGACGCTATCAGCAGCGGCTGCTGCATCATTTGACCGAGCATGCTTTCTCCGGTGTTTTTTCGAGGGTGCTGACAGGGCACGAGAATACCGCGTCTGGATGGCAGTGAACATGTCGGCACGAGTCCCCATCGGTATCGGTGAACAATGTCAAGCGACGTTGGTCTCGCGCGTCCGACATCCACGGCGCAAGGTTATGCACAAAATCTGTGTACTAGCTGTGCATAACTTTTCAGCCCAAGGCGGGGAAAGAAACAGCGCAGGGGCATGCGATCAGGTTGCCCATTTATTGAACAGCGCCGCTGGTTCAATACTCCCCCAGGAAGTGCACGCCTGGCCTTGGTCGATGCCTCAATATTTTGCTCCTGGTTCCCGTTTCCGTCGTTTGCTATTGCCCGGCACTGACCTTCACCGTGACTGCGCATTCACCAAATAAAAGGGCCCTCGCGGGCCCTTTTCAATTCGCCTTCCCTGTTTTTACTGCGTCTCGATCTTGGCCTTTGAACGCAGCTCCGCGAGGAACTTCTGGATTTCCTGCTGCTGCAAGCCGTTGACCAGCTGCTGCTTGACCTGGTCGAAGGGCGGGAACTGCGTGCCGCGGGTGTCGTCCAGCCTGATCACATGCCAGCCGAACTGGGACTGCACCGGCACATCGGTGAATTTGCCTTTTCCCAGCTTGAGCATGGCGTCGGAGAACGGCTTGACGAAATTGGTGGCTGCCGCCCAGTCGAGATCGCCGCCGCGTTCCTTGGAACCCGGATCCTTGGATTCCTTGGCCAGGTCTTCGAACTTCTCGCCCTTTTGAAGTTTTTCGATGATCTGCTTGGCCGTGGCTTCGGTTTCGACCAGGATGTGGCGGGCGCGGTATTCGTTGCTGCCGCGTTGTTCGCGGATCTTGTCGTATTCGGCACGCGCTGAGGCGTCCTTGACCGGATTGGCCCTGACAAAGTCGTCGATCACGAGATTGGCGAGTGCGCTTTGGCGCGCCAGTTCGACCTGGATCTGGTTATCGGCATTCTTCATCAGGCCGCGCCGCTCGGCTTCCTGCGACAGCAATTCCTGGTTGACCAGGATTTCCAGCAGGCTGCGGCGAAGCTGGTCATTGTCGGGCTGTCCCTGGGCGACGCGTTGCTTGACCACGACGTCCATCTTGGCCTTGGAGATGACCTTGCCGTTGACCGTGATGGGCTTGTTCGCGGCGGCCTTGCCGTCGTCCGCGGCCTTGCTGGCCTGTGCCAATGCATGCCCCGCATCGAGCGTGAGCACCAGCGTGGCGGTCAGCATCAAGTTGAGAAATTTCATTGCCAATCCTCTTTGTATTCTATTGAAATCAGAAGGTTATGTTCTCTGGGGGGCAGCTTGCGCTGATGTGGATCACAAGCGCCGGATCATAGCGCAGCGGCTTCTCCGGGTGTGCGTGCGTCGATGGCCAGAGCGTGAATTTTTCCTGGAAAGAGTTCACCCAGGGTGCCGTAGACGAGGCGATGGCGTGCCAGCCGGCCGAGGCCGTCGAATCGTCCCGATACGATGGTCAGGTGAAAGTGGCTGCCGCCGTCCTTGGCGCCGGCATGCCCGACGTGGCGGCCAGATTCGTCCAGCAGTTCCAGTTGCTGGGGTTCCAGTGCCGCAAGCCGCCGGCGAATGTCTCCGGGAAGGTCCATGGCGGGCGCAATGCCCTGATTCATGGCTGTTCCTTTTCCTGCAGATAGCGCGCCAGGTACATCGCCTGCAGGATGGCAAAGACAATCATCAGGCCCATGCCGCCGAACAGTTTGAAACTGACCCAGGTGTCGGTCGGGTAGTTGAAGGCCACGTACAGGTTGAGAGCGCCCATGAAGGCGAAAAATCCGGCCCAGGCCATGTTCAGTCGCGTCCACACGGGTTCGGGCAACTGCATCTGCTCGCCGAGCACGGCGCGAATCAGGTTCTTGCGGGCGATCGCATAGGTGCCGGCGAGGCCGATGCTGAAGGCCCAGTACAGCACGGTGGGCTTCCACTTGATGAAGGTCTCGTCCTGCAGGAACAGCGTCGCCCCCCCAAACACGACAATGATGCCCAGGCTCACCCACATCATGGTGTCCACCTTGCGACGGCGCATCTTCAGCCAGCCGATCTGGGCGAATGTCGCCGCGATCGCGACGCCGGTGGCGACATAGATCCCGTACACCTTGAAGGCGATGAAGAAGAGGATGATCGGGAAGAGATCGAAGAGGAATTTCATGGCGGGTAATTATAGCCGTGCTGATCGCAGGTTCGGCCCTGTTACCAATTCTTACGGGTCACGGGTCACGGGTCACGGGTCGTGGGACAGGGCATCGGTGTCAACCGCGTTCTTGGACAGGCAGTGGGCTATTCGGCGGTGCTTCGCATGATTGGTCTTGAGGATGCAATAATGGGCCCTCGGCGAACCGCAGCCAATTCGCCGCGGGCGAGCCGCCGAACCGAACAACACCTCAAGAAAAGGAATGCATATGGCAGATCCCGTCATCGCCCAGAAGGCGCCCTACGCCAAGGAACTCGCGGCCGGCGATTACTACTGGTGTTCCTGCGGCCAGTCGAAGAACCAGCCGTTTTGCGATGGTTCGCACAAGGGCTCGGAATTTTCGCCGAAGAAGTTCACCGTGGCCGAAGCGAAGACCTATTACGTCTGTGGCTGCAAGATGGCCAAGAGCGGCGGGCCGTTCTGCGACGGGACGCACAAGTCCCTTTAAATCGAATGGCACTTACTTAAGGGTTTTGGCTCGTCCCCTCCTGCTGCGAGCGGGTTTATTGAAGATCGTTGTTTGCGTGCGGATGGCTTCATC
>CAXNGL010000275.1:0-4539 GCA_964201515.1 Burkholderiales bacterium | reverse complement strand
TGAGCAGCCGGCGTGCCAGCTCTGCAAAAAAAGTTGAATGCACGCGACATCAAGCTGATTTGAATTGGATTTTTAAATACAACGGCGGCGGTCCACAGCCGGCACGGATAAAAAATTGGGGCATAAGGCCCGATTTTTTGGGTGCGATTGGGTGTTTATTTAGGTCAACACACCCAACTTCCAGGACGCCAATCGCAAGCTTGGCGCCCTTGCGCCCAGGGCCATGCCGCGCGCGATGCGGTCAAGCTGTGGCGCGGGTTGGGACCCATGCAGCGATGGGTGCTGTTTGATTTGTTGTTGTACGCGGGTAGTCAGTGATATTGCATTGGGCGGTTTCGCCCCTTTGCGGAGGCGACTTACTTGCTTTGCCTGTGCATCCCGACCGGGGGAATTCCTTTGGTGGAAGAGCGTAAGGCATGAATGGCGGCGCAAATCGACCGCTCGGCTGCGCTTGCTGCTTACCGGTTGCCAGCCCCGGTTACACCGGGTTACGTGATGCCGACACTACTGCCCTATTGCTGCCGCCACCCGCAGCCTTACATTGCTTCACGGCCGAACGCGCTGAGTTCGCAAGCGGCCACCGGAAAACCCGGCAACACCGCCGACAACACCGGTGAACTTCAAAGGAGGCTTGAAATGAGAATGAGAATGATGATGGCGTCAGGCTACGATCAGTCATCCGCAGCGCTCGAGGCTTGCGATATTGATGAGGCGCTTGCGCTCATCGAGGACAGCGAACCCTGGGCATTTACCGACCCGGCCGACGAACCCGAGTAGGCCGGAAAACCGGGTCGCGATGCCGGACCCCTCCGGTATGCGAGCGCAAACATCCTTATTCAAGGAGCGTGGCATGGGCAGTTTTTCCATCTGGCACTGGGGCATTGTTCTGGTGATCATCCTGTTGGTGTTCGGCACCAAAAAATTACGTCATGCCGGCAACGACCTTGGCGGCGCGGTGCGTGGCTTCAAGGACGGCATGCGCGACAGCGCTGAAGGTTCGGCAACAAGCGATCAGACGCAAGCCATAAGCCGCAAGCCGTAAGCCGTAAGCCGCAAGCCGCAAGCAAGCCGCCTTTCCGCGAAAAACCGCGGTCAACCCGCGGTCAACCCGCGGTTCGCGTAAAGACGAGCCGCGTCCAGCCCATCCACCCCCGCCCCCGACCCGAATCTACCCATTGCCTGTAAAGCCACGCCAGTGGCTGATCTCCGGGCATTTCCGCTGTTGATAACCGCAACACCGTGGCCAGTCCCCGGCTTTTAGCGCCAGTTTTTCTGATGCGTCTGGTGCAGCGGCATGGGCCACTTAAAGCTGCCAATAATTTTTCCGCTGGCAAACGAAATTCCGGGCTTGATCAACGCTTGCCTAATAAAACATAACGCCGCCAGGGTCTGGGGGGCAGGCAGCCCCTCTGGCGGTGAGCGCCAAGGTTCAATGTTGGAGCTGAAATTTCTTCGCGCGGTAACGCAGGGTGTCGCGCGAAATACCCAGCATGCGCGCGGCCTTGCTGACATTGGCGTCCGATTCGTGCAACGCGGTGACCAGCATGTTGCGCTCGACCTGATGCAGGTTCAGCGAGTCGGGGCGCTCAAGAATATAGCTGACCGAGGCGCGATGTTCCTTGCCGATGATGCGGATCCCCAGGTCGCCGACCTCGATGACGTGGCCGCTGACGAGGATGATCGCCTGTTCGATGGCGTTCTTGAGTTCGCGCACATTGCCCTCCCAGACATGGCTGTTGAGCGCAGCCATCGCGTCGCTGCTCAGGCGCAGGCCAGGTTTGCCGTAGCGCGCGCCGTAAATGCCCAGAAAATGCTCGGCCAGTCGCACCACATCGACGCTCCGATCACGCAGCGCCGGCATGTGCGCATGAATCATGCGCAAGCGGTAGTACAGGTCGGCGCGAAAGCGCCCGTCGCGCACCATGGCCTCGAGGTCGCGGCTGGTGGCGGCCAGAATGCGCGCGTCGACGCTGCGCTCACGCAAGGCGCCGAGGCGGCGCACGCACCGCTGCTCGAGCACCTTGAGCAGCTTGGCCTGCGAGGCGAGGTCGAGGTCGCCGATTTCATCGAGAAACAGCGTGCCGCCGGCGGCCGATTCGATCAGGCCGGGCCGGGCCTCCTTGGCGTCGGTAAAGGCGCCGCGCTCGTAACCGAACAGCTCCGCTTCGAGCAGCGCCATCGGTATGCCGGCGCAATTGATTTCAATGAACGGCCCGGCCTTGTGCCGGCCCTCGAAATGCAGCGCGCGCGCTACCAGTTCCTTGCCGGTGCCGGTCTCGCCGGTGATCAGGACCACCGGCGAATCGGTGCCGGACAGTTGCATGTCGGCATCAATGATTTTTCGAATCAATGCCTTGAGCAGGAACATCGGCGCCGACTCGCCCACCAGCCCGGACAGGCCGTTCTCGCGCTGCGCCGCCGTGGACGGCACGGCCGGGGTGGCGCCGGTTGCGGACCTTGCCGCTGTAGACGGCTTTGCCGCGCTTGCGACCGCGGCGGCGGCGTGCAGCGACTCGGCCACCAGCTTGCTCTGCCAGGAGGACGTCTGCGCTTCAAGCGGGTCGTTTTTACGTCGCCGCTCCAGCGTGTCCATGATGCCGGCGTGACGCAGCGTACGCCTGCCATCGGGCACATCCTCGCTGCGCCGGCGCTCTAGCGCGCGGTCGATCACCAGCCGCAGCGCGGCCAGCTCCATCGGTTTCTTCAGGTAATCGGCGGCGCCGCCCTTGAGCGCGTTGACCGCAGTCAGTTCGCTGCCACTGCCGGTGAGCATGATGACGCGGGTGTGCGGCGCGCGGGCCATGATGCGACTGAGCACCTCGAGGCCGTCGATGCCGGGCAGGCCGTGGTCGAGCAGCACCACCTGCGGCTTTAACTGCTCGAACAGTACCAGGCCGGCCTCGCCGCTGAACGCCATATCGACGGCCATACCCTCGCGTTCAAGAAAAAAGCAGATGTTTCTCGCCAGCGTGGGTTCATCTTCAATCAAAAGGACGGTCGGTATCATGATCGGGTTCCCGCTACGGTGAGTGGAAGGGTGATGGCGACGGTGGTGCCGCGGCCGGGCGTGCTGCGCACACTAATGCCGCCGCCTATTCTTTCGAGGCTGCGACCGACCAGCGGCAGGCCCATGCCCAGGCCGTGTGTTTTGGTGCTGCGTGGCGCGACAAAGGCGCGCTTGAGCTGCGCCGCCGGGATGCCGACACCGGTGTCGGCGATGCTGATCTCGATGTGGCCGGAGTCGGCTGTGGCGCGGCTGCTGATGCCGATGACCCCGCCCATGGGCATGGCGTCCGAGGCATTGCCGACCAGGGTGCTGATGATCTGCTCGAGCATCAGCACGTCAACCAGCACCGGCGGCACCGCCGGATCGAGGTGCAGGCTCACGGTGACGCCGCGCCGGGAAAACGCTTCTTCCATGCGGTCGATAAAACCGCGCAACAACGCATTGGTGTCGACGCGACCGGGGGCGCGGGTGCCGGCATGGGCGTAGTCGATCAGGCTGCGTATCCACGATTCGAGGCGATCAACCTCGACCATGATGTCGCGGCCGAATTCGCTGCCGCTGTCGGTGCCGTGGCTGTCGGCGGCCATCAGTTCGGCCGATGAGCGGATGGCGGCGAGCGGGTTGCGGATGTTGTGCGCCACCGCTGCGGCGATCTCGCCGACCGCGGCAAAGCCCTCGTTGCTGGCGATGCGCGTTTGCTGCTGGCGGATGACTTGCTGCCCGCGGCGCACCACCCAGAACAGCACGCCGTACATCAGGATACCGCCGCAAAGCGCGCACAGCCAGATCAGTTGCAAGCCGGCGCGGATGGTGGCGAACAGCGCCTCGGGTGACTTGTAGATCTCGACCGAACCGATGACTTTTGCGTGGGTGCTGTCCCAGACCGGAATATAGTATTCGACGAACTCCTTTTCGGGAATGGCGGCAAAGACGTGCTCGGGTTTGATGTACTGGCGCGACGCGAGGAGGTCGGCCTCGACGGTGAGTTCTCCGGCCAGTGATTTATCCAGCTCGGGGTTGCTGGCAAAGGTGCGGTTGATCGCCGCAGCGAGGCTCGACCAGAGTACCGCACCGGTGGCGTCATAGACCTGCGCGCGCAGCACATCGGGCATGGCGGTGAGGCCGGAAAAATAATTCTCCGTCTCCATAATCGTCTTGGTACGTTCGCCCTGCCTAAGAAAATAGTCATCGGCATTGCGCTGCAAGCCCGACGCCAGCACAAACTGCATCGTCACCTCGGCATCGCGTTGCAGCATGGCCTTGGCCAGGAAGCGCGACAGCACCACCGAGGTGCTCAGGCCGACCACGGTGATGACCAGCAGGCTGAGCACGGCAAACCAGCGCGTCAGCTTAAAGGGGGCGATGGGCGGCGGCCGCCGTATCTCGCTTTCACGCTGCATGGCAAGGCCGCCGCGGCTTGGCGCGGCGGCCGGCATTGGTGTGGTGCTTGATGCGCTCATGGGCTTTTTTTCTGTTCGGTATGCCGGTGCTTGGTGCTTGGTGCTTGGTGCTTGGTGCTTGGTGCTTGGTGC
>CAXNGL010000274.1:0-4550 GCA_964201515.1 Burkholderiales bacterium | reverse complement strand
GTGACGTAATTGGCGCCACTGCGGCGCACCAAGAGGTGCCTGTCCCCCGGCGCAATATAGGCGTGACCCGGCAGCACGCGTTCGCCGTCCTCGGCCTCCTTCACCTGGATGCGGCACAGCGTATTCAAGCGGTCGGCGAAGCTGCGCGTGAATCCTGCCGGCATGTGCTGGGCAATCAATATGCCCGGTGCGTCAGGAGGCATCGGCATCAGCACCTCCTTGATCGCCTCCGTTCCGCCGGTGGAGGCGCCGATGATGAGCAACTTCTCGGTCCCTGCGCCGGTGCCGAGTGCGGCCAGCGCGCGCGGCGCAGTTGCCGCACCCGCGGCCGGTCGCTGGCGCACGCGCGCACCCGCCGCCATGCGAATCTTGTCGAGGATTTCCTGCGCACCGGCCTGCAGGCCGCGCGCCACGTCCAGCTTGGGCTTGGCAACGAAATCGACCGCCCCCAGTTCCAGCGCCCGCAATGTGACCAGTGCGCCTTTCTCCGTCATGGTCGACACCATGACCACCGGCATGGGCCGCAGGCGCATGAGCTTTTCCAGGAACTCGATGCCGTCCATCTTTGGCATTTCAACGTCCAGCGTCAGCACATCCGGATTCAGGTTTCGAATCATCTCGCGCGCCGCAATCGGATCTGGCGCCGCGCCCACGGCGATCATATCGGGCTGGCGGTTCACGATCTCGGTCAACATGCTGCGGATAAGCGCCGAATCATCTACGATCAGTACCTTGGTGCGCCGTTTGACCTCCGGCGAAGGGGCAATTTGTGCTGACATGGATTCTCCCTATGGAAGCTCTGAAAAATCAGTCGAATTGAACCGCAATATTTCCACGCTTCCCTCTGAAGTGGGGGATATACAAGGGGCCTGCCCCCTTGTTCAGGCTATCCCTAATCGAACAATTCGATGTCCCCGCCCGATGGCGCCTCCACCAGCCGCTGGCGGTAGTCGATTTCGCGCGCGAGCACTGTGTCGTTATGCAGCGTGGCCAGGCGCTTGACCAGGACACGGCCGGTGGCCGGGAAGTAGTACACCTTGCGCGGATGCACATCGGCCAGGTCGCGCGCCGCGACGCGGATGTGCTCCGTCGCGAGGAAGCGCAACACGAAGGCGGCATTCTTGTGCCCGACATTGGCCTGCACCAGCCCCGGCAGCACGTTGCCACCACCGAACACCTTGGCCTCGAGGTTCTCCCGCCGGGCACCCAGCTTCAAAATATGATTGATCAGGACCTCCATGGCATACACGCCGTAGCGTGCGCCGCCGGCGGATCCCTCGCCCGCCTCGTCGGGCAGCATGAAATGATTCATCCCGCCTGTGCCGGTCTTCACATCGCGTATGCAGGCGGCGACGCAGGAACCCAGCACCGTGACCAGCAGCATGTCACGCTTGGCAACGTAATACTCTCCCGGCAGCAGCTTGGCCGCGGGCTTGGCATGCGTGCGATCGAAGTACTGGTTGCGCGCAAAGCACTCCGGTGCCGGCGAACTGCCCAGTTCATCCGGTGGCGCGCTGCCGCGCAGTACTTCTCGCGTTGCGCTGGTCATGCCGCCCGCTCTGCCTTGGCCAGACTGTAGACCGTCTTGCCGCGCAACTTGAACAAGTGCGTGGCATTGTGAAAACTCTCGGAGTGGCCGGCGAACAGCAGCCCGTCGTTGCGCAACAGCGGCGCGAAACGCCCCAGGATCGCCAGTTGCGTCGGCTTGTCGAAGTAAATCATGACATTGCGGCAGAAGATCACATCCAGCGGACCGCGCACCGGCCAGCCGCCTTCGAGAAGGTTAATGCTGCGAAACGTGACCAGGGCGCGCAATTCGTCGCGCACCCGTACCTTGTCCGCATTGGCTCCGGTGCCGCGCTGGAAGTAGCGCTTCAACCGCTCGGGGTCCATCTTCTCGACGCGATCCGCCGTATACACCCCGGCCGTCGCAGTCTCCAGCACCTGAGTGTCCACGTCGCTGGCCAGAATGCGCACCGGCGGCGTCATCGAGCCGAACGCCTCCATTGCCGTGATGGCTATCGAATACGGTTCTTCGCCGGTTGAGGCGGCCGAGCACCACACCGTCAAGGGCTTCGCGGCCCCGGCGCGGCGCAGGTGTTCGGCGAAGATCGGAAAGTGGTGCGGCTCGCGAAAGAACGATGTGAGGTTCGTGGTCAGGGCATTGGTGAATTCCTGCCACTCGTCATCGTCGCCACCGTCCAGCCGGGCCAGGTAATCCTCGAATCCCGACAACCCCAGCGCGCGCAGGCGCCGCGACAGGCGGCTGTACACCATGTCGCGCTTGGCGACCGAGAGCGAAATGCCGACGCGCGCATAGATCAGCTCGCGGACCCGATCGAAGTCGGCGTCGGTGAAATCGAAATCACGAACCTTGTTGTTGCGCTCGGCAGTATTTGTTTGCATGCTGTTCCCTCATTCATCGATCGAAGTCGGCATCCGGCGATGTGTGCCAGCGCGATCCGACCAGCGACAGCCACTTCGATAGCCGCATGACGGGCCTTCAGAAAATTCCCGTCGCGGCACACGCCGCCAGCACAATCAGGCAGGTGCTGAGCAGCCCCTTTACCGTGAACGCCACGATCACGCCCACGCCGAGCTTCGCAAACCACGGACATGCGGTAGTCCTGGCACCGCCGGCCGCCCTGTCCCCAATGCAATCCGGAACGCGACCGGCCCGCACGTTAGAACTCCGTCCATTCGTCCTTGCCGCCGGCGGCGGCCTTGGCCGCGCGGGGGGGCGCTCCATTGACCGCTGCCAGGGGCTTGCGCTGGGCTGCCGGCTGCACCTTTGTGGGCTGGGCTGGCCGCTTGGGCAGCTGCGTCACCTTCGAGGGCGCCGCGCGTGCCGGCGCAGGCTTTCTCACCGGCTCCGAGCCATCCCCCAGCTTGAAGATCGACACCGCCTGCACCAGGTTGCCCGCCTGCTCCTGCATCGACTCGGCCGCCGCCGCCGCTTGTTCCACCAGCGCCGCGTTCTGCTGCGTCACCTCGTCCATCTGCGTGATCGCCTGATTCACCTGCTCGATGCCTGAACTTTGCTCCTGGCTCGCCGCCGTGATCTCGGCCATGATGTCGGTCACCCGCTTGACCGAGCTCACGATCTCGTCCATCGTCTTGCCCGCCTCGTTCACCAGCTTGGAGCCGGTATCGACCTTGCCCACCGAATCGGTGATCAGGTCCTTGATCTCCTTGGCCGCCGCGGCACTCCTTTGCGCCAGGTTCCTCACCTCGGTGGCCACCACCGCGAAGCCGCGCCCCTGCTCGCCGGCCCGCGCCGCCTCCACCGCCGCGTTGAGCGCCAGGATGTTGGTCTGGAACGCAATCCCGTCGATCACCGAGATGATGTCGGCGATCTTCTTGGAGGATGCCGAGATCTCGTTCATCGTCGTCACCACCTGGCTCACCACCGAGCCACCCTTCACCGCCACATCCGAGGCCCCCGCGGCCAGTTGATTGGCCTGCTTGGCGTTCTCCGCGTTCTGCTTCACCGTGCTGGTGAGCTCCTCCATGCTCGAGGCGGTTTCCTCCAGCGAGCTCGCCTGCTCCTCGGTGCGCTGCGACAGATCCGTGTTGCCCTGCGAGATCTCCCCCGAGGCCGTGTTGATGGTCTCCGCGGACTCCTTGATCTGCTGCACGATCCCGGTCAGCTTGGTCACCGTCTCGTTGGCGTCATCCTTCAACTGGCCGAAGGTGCCCGCGTAGTCCGCCGAGATCCGCTCGCTCAAGTCGCCGCTGGCCAGCCCCGCCAGCACCCGGCCCACATCGCCCAGGCTCACCGAGCTGGTCTCCATCAGGCCGTTCATGTTCTCGGCCAGCTCCTTGAACACCCCTTGCTTGCCCTTCATGTCGATGCGACCGGTGAAGTCGCCCTGCACCGCCGTGCTCACCAGCCCGGCCACCTCGTCGATCCCCGTCGCCGTGGTGTCCAGCAACTGGTTCATGTTGTCGCCCAGCAGCTTGAAGAACCCCTCCTTGCCGGTCATCTCCACCCGCTGGGTGAAGTCGCCGGCCACCGCGCCGCGCACGATCGACCCAACCTCGCCCTCGACCGCCACTTCCTGCGTGCGGTCCTTCCACTCCACCACCGTGCCCACGCGCTCGCCACCGGCACCCAGGATCGGGCTGGCGATCAGCCCGAAGCTGAGCGGCCCCACCTTGATCTCGGTCCGGTAGGTCGAGCTCAGGCCCGCCAGCATGTTCCGCTGGTGCGACGGGTTCTTGTGGAAGGCATCGATGTTGGCCCCGATCAGCTTTCTCGAATCGAACTGCGGCAGCGCCTTGCGCAGCTCCGCCTCGTTGCCCGAGAGCATCGAGCTCACCGACTCGTTCATGTACACGATCTCGTTCTTGTCGTTGGCGATCATCATGTTGGTCGAGCACTTGTCCAGCGCGTTCTTGATCCGCAGGTTCTCCGCCGCCAGCTTCTGCTCACTCTCGCGCGCAGCAATTTCCGCCGTCGCGTCCTTCCACTCCACCACCGTGCCCAGGCGCGCGCCGCTCGCGTCGGTCACCGGGTTCACGATCAGGTCGAACTTGCGCCCGCCCAC
>CAXNGL010000273.1:0-4559 GCA_964201515.1 Burkholderiales bacterium | reverse complement strand
GGGCATAGGCGGCCAGGCCGTAGGCGCCCGCCGCGAGGAACACCAGGTTGGAGGCGACATTCCAGAAGTTCGGCACGCCGAGCAGGGTTCTGACATCGGCGAACTGGTGAAAGGACGGCGGCTGGGGAATGGGGTCCTGCAGCAGCATGGCGACGGTGGCGACGACGGCCACCACCACCAGCATGGCGAGGCGCCAGCCGGCCTGTCCCGTACCAACGCCCGTGTGGCGTAGGGATGCCCCTGCTTCAGGCACCTGTGCACTCGCTGCCGGCACACAACCGCCAGCCGCAGGCCGGCGCGAACAAGGACACGAACATCGCCCCCCCCATTCAATGAACCTTACGGCAGCGGATTGTGGTTCTTGTCGTTCTCGGTCTCCGCCGGTGCCGGGCTGACATGGCTGCCCGGCTGCGATCGATTATAGGTTCGTGGCTGCGCACATCGCATTGGTCGGCAAAGAAAGCCGCTAGTCATCTTACACTCGTGTCAGTAAATACCATACGCAGGCATGTAAGTCGTAGCTATTCAAATTAAAATAGCAGTATTTAACAGGTCAGCGAGAAGCTGGGTCGGAGCGCTGGCGCCGATCGGCAGCCCGGGTCAACTGTCCTTCTGCGTCACCACCACCAGCCGGTCCGCACCCGACTCGGCGCCCCAGGCCTCACCGGGACGCCCCAGCATCTGCCGCACATTGGCGTCGGCCTCGCTGCTGGGGAAGCTGTGGAATTTTTCCGTGACGGGGTCGAAGCGCACGATAGCGTTGCCGGAGTTCCATTCGCTGACCCAGATGCGGCCCTTCGAATCCGACCAGACGCGGCGCGCGCCCTGCCCCTTGGTCGGCGGCTCGATGACGGTGGCGCGGCCGGTGGCCGTATCGATGTGCCCGATGTGGTTGCCGGCCAGCGAGGCGTAGTAGATCTCGCCCTTCGGCGTGGCGGTGATGCCGTAGGCGCCGCGGCCGCGCGGTGCTTCCCACACACGCACGACGCCGGTGGCCGGGTTGACGCTGCCGTAATAGCCCGACTGCCCGGTGTACCAAAGCGTGCCCTGGCCGTCGAAGGCCGCGGTGTTGAGGTTGGCGTAGGCCGTGCCCTGCGGCAACGGGTACACCTTCACCGCCTTGGTCTTGGGATCGACGCGCACGATGGCGTTCTGCCCGCCGTCGGTCACCCAGGCCGCGCCGTCCGGCCCGACGATGACGCCGTGCGGCGCCGAGGGAGAGCCGAGCGGGATTTGCTCGGTCTTGCCCGTTGCCGGATCGAGCCGCCCCAGCGCGCCCTGGCGCTGCGCCGTGTACCAGACCGTGCCGTCGGGCGCGGGCGCCACGTCATGCGGACCGGCACCGGTGGGGACTTTGAAATAGCGGACTTCCTGGGCGAATGCGGTGCCCGCGAGCAGTGCCAGCAGGGCAAGCGAGGCGATGCCAGGTTTCAGTAAAGGATGCATGCTTTTCCCTCCGATGGATGGGGACGCGCGCCTATGCTACCGGAGCGCAGCCGCAGCTGTCGAAGTGCTACTTGGCTGCGGCCGGTGCGCGCAGGAAGCCCTCCACCTGCGCCAGCACCACCCCGCCGATGATCAACCCGCCGCCCAGGAGGTGGTAGGTCTCGACGCGCTCACCGAGGAATGTGACGGCGATGGCGGTGCCGATGAGCGGGATGAAGTTGATGAACACGGCGCTGGCCACTGGCCCCACGGTTTGGATCGACTTCATCCACAGGAACGGGGCCACGGCCGAGCCGAGCACGCCGGCAATCGCCACCAGGCCGACGCTGTAGGCGGTGAGCGGCGACCAAGTTCCGATCATTGGCGCGGGCGCGGTGGCAATCACCGCAATCAGCACCTGCGCGAAGAACAGTGTGGCCGTGGAGAGCGGCAGTTTCCAGCGACGCAACAGCACGCCGTAGAGCGCGTACATGACCACGGCGGCGAGCAGGTACAGGTCTGCGGTGTCGGGCACGTGGGAGAACACGGCCGCCGGATTGCCCTTTTGCACCAGTTCGACCGCCCCGACGAGGGAGATCGCGCAGCCCAGCAGCACCAGCCAGCTGGGACGATAGCGCAGCAGCAGCGCCGATAAAACCACCGAGATCATCGGGATGAGCGCGTTGACGATGGCCAGTTGGGTGGCGCTGGTGCTCGCCGCCGCCACGTACACCAGCCCCTGGCAGACCACCATGCCGAGCATCGAGAGGCTGAACAACTGCCACAGGTGCCGCCGGACCACCGGCCATTCCCTGATCAGGCCGCCAGTCAGGAAGGGCGCAATCACGACTGCGGCCACCAGCCAGCGGTAAAAGGAAATGGTTTCGGGCGAGATCGCGGTCGCCGCGAGTTTCGACACGACGATGTTGCCGCCGTGGATGAGGACGAAAAAAATCGGCAGCAGCAGGGCCCAGTGTTTGCTTCGCCTGCCCTGCTGGCTCATCCGCGAGGTGCTCCTGATGTTACAAGCCTTGGGTTGGTCAAGTTCGATATAATCTGACTAATGCTATCTGGAGGCAAGGTCATGCTGGTCAACATACATGAAGCGAAGGCCAAACTGTCCGCGCTCCTCGAAAAAGCGCAGGCTGGAGAGGATGTCGTCATTGCCCGCGCCGGCAAACCGGTGGCGCGGCTGTCACCCATCGCACCCGCAACTGGTTCGCGCAGCGGTGTCCGATTTGGCGGCCTGAAAGCCTCCCGGTTGAAGCTCGCTCCGGATTTCCATGCGCCGTCAAACGACAGCGACCTGCTCGGCACTTGAAGCTTCTTCTCGACACGCATTGCCTGATCTGGCTGCTCAGCGACACTCCGCAGCTTGACGCCAAGGCAAGGCAAAATATCGCGGATGCTGACAGCGTCTGGTTTTCCGATGCGTCGGTTTGGGAGCTCGGTCTCAAATGGCGCAAGGGCAAAATCGCGCTGCAACCGCGCCAAATCGTGAGGGAGGCCGTGCGCAGCGGTCTTCGAAGCCTCGCCATCCATCAAGAAGCCTTGATTCTCTCCAGTGAGTTACGCCTGACCCATGCCGACCCATTCGATCGACTGCTCTACGCGCAGGCAAAACATGGAGGCTATCGCCTGCTGAGCGTGGACCGCAAGCTCGCCAGCTTGGGGGCGATCGTCATTTCGCCAAAGTAGTCAGGACACCTGCCACACCAGCGGCAGCGCCTTGGGCGTCCACACCAGCCCCCCGCCTTCGGCCTCGATGGCCTGATTGTTCTCGATACCCATGGCGGGAATGGTTTTCGTCCACTCCTCGAGAAGAACGCGGATTTCCAGGCGCGCCAGGTGTGAGCCAAGGCAGCGGTGCGTTCCGGCGCCAAAGATCCAGTGCCTGGGCATGGGCCGGTCGAAATCCAGCTCGTAGGGATTGTCCGTGACGTGATCATCCATGCCGTACAGCGGTGTCACGAACACGACGCGATCCCCTTTCTTGAAGGGTACGCCGCGGTACTCGAAGTCATGCGTCACGCCGCGTTCGGGCTGCGATACGCCACTCAGGCGCATCAGCTCCTCCATGGCCGTCTCTATCTTCGCGGGATCGTCAACCAGCCGCTGGTAGTGTTGCGGCGACTGGGCAAGGCGGGTGAAGATGAACGACAGCGCCGATTTCACCGTATCCAGGCCCGCCAGGAACAGCAGCACGCACATTCCTTCGCGCTCGTCGTCGTCCAGCGGACGCTCGCCCATCTTCGACTGGGTGATCATCGTCAACAGGTCGCCACGAGGGCACGCCACCCGTTCGCGCAACTCATTGTTCAGGTACTGGCCCAGCCGCCGTACCGCATCCTGCCGATCCACAAGTTCCGGCGAGCGGGTGTACTTGTCGGCCATCGACACCAGCAGCTTGACGTCCTTCATGGGTGCGCCGGAAAGGCGCATGAAGATGGTGATGGGGTAGCGCAACCCTACGTCCTGCACGAACTCGCAGCGCCCTTTCGGATACAGGTCGTCGATGATCTCGCGCGCAAAGGCGCGGATGTCTTGCTCGAGCAGTCGCACCGCTTCGGGCGACAGGCGCTCGCCCAGCGGCTTGCGATAGGCCGCGTGCTCGGGCGGGTCCGATTGGATGGGCAGCATGCGCGGCTTGAAGTCGCGGTGCTTGTTGTGCTCGGGCAGGCTGGAAAATTTATCCGGCTGGCGCAGCATGTCCACTGCCGCCTCGGCGCGTGCCACGATCCAGTGGCCGCCGTTGTACGGCGAATAGAACACTTCGGGGGCCTGGCTGTGCAGCAAGCGGCTCACCTCGCGCTGCGGATCATGGCCGAGTTCGGGCGCGCGAAACAGGTCGTAATCGAACACCAGCGATTTCGGAATGTGCGCCGGAATGTCTGCGGCTTCAAAGCTCATGGGAATCGCCTCCGGAAAATTTGGAACCCGTTGCAAAATGAATTTTGCAACGGTCTGATCTAGGGGAGTATGAGGGGCTCAGTTGAAAATGAGGTCCCCTCATACTGTAATGAACTCTTCAGCCGGACGCAGAAGCTGCGCCCGCACACAGGTGAGAGTGGCCGGCTAGCCCGGCACGAGTTCGAAATGCGGGACGGTGGTGCCATTCTTGTGGTCTTCCCATA
>CAXNGL010000272.1:0-4654 GCA_964201515.1 Burkholderiales bacterium | reverse complement strand
CGCTACGCCCGCGCGCCCAAGCCTGAAGCTGGCGTGCCTGCGTCTCGGTGATTGTGATCGTGGGTGCGATTCGCATGTCTGTGCCCTCCTGATACTAGAGACACGGCAATCGCAATTAAGTTCTAATATTTACGGCGCACTACACTAGGTTCCGCCACCGGCGCCGCCCTATGATTGATAGTAATCATGGTTTTACAGTATGTGCGGAGCAGTATCAGTCTTTAAACTGATCATATTTAAAATGACCCACAGACGATTTTAGCGCAGCCTCATTCGATCACCCGGTCGGCGCGCGCGAGTACTGATTTGGGAAAAGTAATGCCAATGGTTTTCGCGGTTTTCAAGTTCAGCGGCAACTCAAACAGCTCCCGCCACGCTGGGCAGCCGTGTCGCGGCAATGCGCTGCGAAAGCACTGTCGCCCGGCTGTTGGGAATGCCGCCCTGCGCAATCAGGTAGTCCTCACGCCCATGGCCGCGCTGCGCTTGAATGCCGGCTCGATGTCCACGGCGAGGCGAAGTATCCAGCGTGTCATTACCCGTCGCCCCAATGCCTGACTGCTTCTTTCCAGACCCATTTCCGCCTGTGGCAATTCTACGCTGTAAGTCGCGCGAGACCCGGGGTGGACGCGCGCGCCGCGCCACTTGCAGCCCCCAGCAGCGCGGCCGAGCCTTCATGGCAGGCCGCGCGGTCACCCCTGGGCCTTGCCAGCGCGCTGCGCCGGACGCAACACCCAGGCCGAGCACACCATCAGCGCCGCCGTTGCCCACGGCGCGCTAGCCAGGCCCAGCACCGCGGCGAGGTAACCCAGCAGCGGCGGTCCTGCGACGCGCGTCGCGCTGTTGGTCATCATGCGCAATCCCATCGCGGCACCGGGCTGCCCGGGCGTGGCGCGCTTGTACATCAGCATGGTGCTCAAGGCCTGGCCTCCGCCCATGGTCAGGCCGAACACCACGCAGACCAATGCCAGCCACGGCGCGCCGGGCGCCAATGGCAGCATGGCAAAAGCGAACGCGCTTCCGGCAAAACAGAACCCGAGCAGGCGCTCCTCGCTGTGCCGCGCGGCAAGCCGCGGCAGGACCAGGCAGAGCACCATTGCGGCAATGGATGCACTGCCGAGCAGCCAGCCGATGGTCGATGCCGGCAGTTCCAGCGCGTGCCCGAACAGGGGAATGAAGAACGGGAACAGTTCCATCGCCAGCTGTACCGCGCCGCTGGCCGCCAGCACCCGCAGCACCCCGCGATCGGCCAGCACCCCGCGCAGGCTGGGCGCCTGGCCCGCGCGCCGCGCACCACCGGGCAGGCGCTTGCCCCATACCGCCATCATCAGCACGGTCAGCAGCGCAATGGGGATCAGCACCAGGCAGGAGTGCGCATACCCGAAGGCATCGATCGAGTACCCGGCGATCAGCGGACCGAAGAGCTGCGTTGACCACGCCATCAGGGTGTAGTGGCTGAAGTGGCGGGCGAGTTCGCTCGGGGGGCTCAGCATGCCGACCAGCGCCTGCGTCAGCACGATCACGAACGCCGACCAGACCCCGCACAGGGCGCAAGCAATATAGAGCGCCGGCATGCCGGGGAAGAAATACGGCAGGCTGATGCCGATGCCGCCACTGCAGGCCGCTGCGGCCAGCAGCCACCGCGCGCCGAAGCGATCCTGCAGGACCCCCGCGGGATACGACAACAGCAACGGGAAAATCTGCGTGGCCGTGGCCAGCAGGCCGACCGCGAACGGGCTCGCACCCAGATCGAGCGCATACAGGACGAACAGCACCCGCGCCCCGACGATGGCCACGAACGGCACGAACATCGTCAGGTGCACATAGAAGATCAGGTTCATCTGCACGCTACCGGCCAGCAACGATCAAACGTACCACTGAATGCTGTCGCCGAGGTTCCAGTGCTTCTTGCCGTAGGCAATCCGATTCGCCAGGTTGGACACCGAGATCTCCAGCTTGTGCCCGCTGGGATCGAGGAAGTAATACGACTCGCCTTCGCTCAGGTTGTCCATCCACACCTTGGAGCCGAGCGCGACCAGCTTTGGCCTGATCGCATCGAAGGTGGCTTGATCCACACTCAGCGCAATGTGGGACAAGTCCTGCGCGGGAATGGCGCCGCGATCCGGCGAGCGTTCGATCACGAACCACAGGTCGCCCGCGCTGAGGTAGGCACTGCGCGGATTCTTCTGGATCGGCTTGAAGCCCAGCACATCGACATAGAAGCGGAACGACTCATCCATGTCGTTGACCGACACGGTGATGTGATTGACGCCTGAAATCATCGCTCTCCCCTTCTCACACGAATGTTGAGCCGCTCAATCGACACGCGCCCCCGACGCCTTCACCACCTTGGCCCATTTCTGGATTTCCTCGCGCACGAATTCGGTAAACGCCTCGGGCGTGTTGCCCACTGCCTCGGCACCCTGGCTAGACAACCGCTCGGCCATCTCCTTCGACTGCAGGGCCTTGGACACCGTGCCGTAGATCTTGTTGACGATGTCCCTGGGTGTGCGCGCCGGCGCGTGCAGGCCGAACCAGGAACTCGCCTCGTAGGCCGGCAGCCCGGCCTCGGCAATGGTCGGCACCTCGGGCAGCGCCGGCGAGCGCTTGGCTGTGGTCACCGCAATGGCGCGCAGCTTGCCCGCTTTCACGTGCGCCAGCGACGACGGCAAGTTGTCGAACATCACCTGCACCTGCCCCGCCAGCAGGTCGGTGATGGCCGGGGCGCTGCCCTTGTAGGGAATATGCAGCATGTCCACGCCGGCCAGCGTCTTGAACAGTTCCGCCGACAGGTGGATGGATGTTCCACTGCCGCTCGAGGCGTAGTTGAGCTTGCCAGGATTTGCCTTGGCGTAATCGATCAGCTCCTTCACCGTTTTCACCGGCACGCTGGGATGCACTTCCAGCAGGTTGGGCACCGCCGCGATCAGCGTGATGTGCTCGAAATCGCGCATCACGTCGTAGGGCATATCGCGATACAGCGTGACGTTGATGGCCTGCGGGCTGACCGCGCCCACCAGCAGCGTGTAGCCGTCGGGCGCCGCCTTGGCCACGATGTCGGAACCCAGGTTGCCGCCCGCGCCCGGCCGGTTCTCGACCGTGACCGGCTGCCCCCAGGCGCGGATCATCTCCGCCCCGACGGCGCGGGCCAGGATGTCGGTGGTGCCGGCCGCCGGGAACGGCACGACGATGCGAATCGCCTTGGTCGGATAGCTGGCTGCGCCTTGTGCGTGCGCTCCCGCCGCAGCAACAGTTAACATAATCGCAAGCAACGATGATACGTTCGGAAATTTCATATTGCTCCTTCTACATTGGCATTTCAGTCAATCACCTTGTCGGCAATGATCAGAACCGACTGCGGGATGCTGATTCTCAGGGCCTTGGCAGTCTTGCGGTTGATCACCAACTCGAATTTGGAAGGCTGCTCAATCGGCAGGTTCCCCGGTTTCGCCCCCTTGAGAATCTTGTCCATGTAAGTGGCGGCGCGAAAAAACAAGTCGGGGATATTCACGCCATACGACATCAGCCCGCCGTCTTCAACGTATTCACGCACATTGAAGGCCGTCGGCAGGTTGTTCTTTCGCGCCAATTCCACGATCTCTGCCCGGTGCGACAGCAGAACCGATCCGGCCACCAGAATCATGATCGCGCCGGAACGCCCCTTGACCGTAGCGCGCACCGCCGGTTCGATATCCTTGGGCTCCAACACATCGAGATACTGGAGCGATATGTCCAATTTGCGCGCGGCCAGTTCCAGTTGCTGAATCTTTTGCGCATTGCCGGGCGCCTTTGAATTGCCGAACACTGCCACACGCGTCAATTTCGGAACGATTTGCTTCAACAACTCCAATTGCTTGCCGCTGATCTCCGGGGCCAACGTCGACAGGCCGGTGATATTTCCTCCGGGGCGTGCCAGGCTGGCGGCGAATCCCGAGCCCACCGGGTCGGGGTCGAGGGCCATGACGATCGGGATGGTTGTCGTTGCGGCACGCGCCGCGCGCGTCGCTAGAGATCCCGCTGAAACGATGACATCGACTTTCAGACCGACCAGTTCATCGGCCATGACGCGCAGCCGCTCTGCATTCCCGCTGGAGTAACGATACTCGACCGCGATGCTCTTTCCTTCGATGTACCCCAGCGCGCGCAGCCCCTGCCGGAAAGCCTCATCGCGCGTCTCCGGCGCCTCGCGCGCGGAAAGATAGCCGACTCGCGGAATTTTCGAGGCCTCCTGCGCCAGCGTCGGGCACGACACAACAGCAGCCGCCAAGGTCAGTGCCCATAAGAAGCCAAGACGGTTTTCCATTGTGAGTGTCGATCAACCTGTGCAATGAGCAAGCTTACCCCGATGGCAACGGAATTGCCCACTGTTCAGTGTTCAGGGGACACGCTTTCTAGCCTTCCGAAAGCGTGGTCTGTCCCCTCCACTCCCCACTTGAGGCTGTTGCCAATAGAGAAATAATTGCCCTACAATGGGGTCATGGGAAAACTCTATTCGGGCGACGGCTGGATCATTGTCGTGCGAGGGAACGAACACCCGCCGGTTCATGCCCATGTATTGCATCCGGATGGCACGGCAGCTGTGTATCTGTCAGGCCAGGTAGTTAATTCAGGCGTGCCGGCGAAGGTGTTGCGCGCGGCACAGACATGGATCGAAGCC
>CAXNGL010000271.1:0-4664 GCA_964201515.1 Burkholderiales bacterium | reverse complement strand
AACCCGACACGGCACTACGACTGTTCGGCAAGCCCGAAGTACGCGGCAAGCGCCGCATGGGCGTCACGCTGGCGCTGGGCGAGGGCATCCAGGCCGCGCGCCTGAAAGCGCGCGATGCCTGCGCGCGCGTGCTCGAAGGCCTTCGCATCGATTGCTGAGGACCGTGGCCCGTCCCGTTTTCGGCGACGCGGCCGGGCCTGCGTAGCTGGCCGCGCTGGCCCCTCCGATTTTCGCAGCGTAGCCGAGCCTGCGTAGCAAGCCGCGCGGCCCTGCCTAATTGCGCTGGCGAGTTCCCGTGTCGGATGCTTTCTGGATCGCTTCCAGCATCTGGTGGCGAACCACGGCGTCGTAGAAGCCGGGGCGCGCGGGGCGCCCATTACGGATCGCCTCTCCCAGTTCCACGTACATCTGGGCGACGTTGTAAGGGCGCATGGTCGGCAGGTCCGACGGCACCTTGCGATAGCTGGCGGGAATCGGCAGGTCGGCCAATGCCTCGCCACCTTGCGCGCCCTGCAATTTCAGCTCGGCATACTGGATGGTGGCATTGCCGGTGATAACCAGATCACCCTTGTCGCCGTGGATTTCCCAGAGCAGCGGCGTGCCGCGCGACATGCCGCCGCGCGCGTGAAACGACACTACCGCCCCGCTTTGCAGGACCCCGTTGACCACCACCTGGTCGGGCGCCGTTCTCAGTACGCGTTTGTCGGTTTCCACTATTTTCGCTTCCCCACCATGGGAAATCACTGAAGCGGACACTTCGCGAAATTCCCCCAGGCTGTAGCACAAGGCATCCAGTGAATGACCGCCGGGAATCGACAACAACGTCGCGCCGTTCGCCCTGTTGTAGAGATAGGCGTTCGCGGCATCGGTAGTGTCACCCCAGGTCGGGCTTGTCGTGACCATGGTGACGCCGAGCACGCGCCCGACGTAGCCCTCGGCCACCAGGTCCTTGACCCGGTTGACCACCGGCGCGCCGCGCGACTGCAGTCCGACGATGCACTGCACACCGCTCCTGCGTGCAAGCCCCGCCATGTGCTCAGCCTCCGCACTGTCGCGGCCGAGCGGCCATTCGCAGTAGATGTGTTTCCTGGCTTCCAGCGCCGCCACCACCATGTCGTGATGCAGCGGCACCTTGACCGAGACCGCAACGATGTCGATGTCGGGATGGCGAACCATCTCGTGATAATTGGCGAATGCGAGCGGCACGCCATACGCCTTGGCCGCGGCATCCGCAGTTTCTTGGCGCGACGTGGCAATGGCCGCCAGTTCGAATCCGGGCAGGCCCTTCAATGCAGGAATATGCGATGCCATGGCCCAGCCGCGCGTGACCGTTGCACCGATCAGGCCAACACGGAGTTTCTTCTCGCCGCTCATGTGGTTCCCCCCTCAGGATTGCCGGGGCCCGCTGGCGTTCCGGCACAGTGAAGCGACTCTAGCAGCCGCGATCGCGCTGCATCGCCACCCTCCCGGCGCGCAGCCTTGAAGACGGCGAGGATTACTCGGCCGCTTCGCCGTCCTCTGACTGCGCCTCGACAGCATCGACCGCCGGCGCCGCGACCTTCTTGGCGGACTTGCGCACGCGCTTGGGCGGCGCTGGCGGCTCCACCGGCTTGGGCAGGGTCTCCTGGTACTGGCGCTGGATCTCCACCTGCATCTCGGACCAGCGTGCCTTGTAGCCGTCGAGCGTGGCCGTCGCGTCGACCGACATCTCCGCACCCAGCGCGCTGAGGTACTTCGGCGCGTAGACGTACTGCGGCGCGTTCCATGTATCGCGCTTGGCCGCGAACGTCGTCATATCCTTGCAGCGCAGGAAGAACAGCTGCTCCTTCAAGCCGGGCTTGTTGATCTCCAGCGAGCGATCGAGCACCACCCAACCATGCTCTTTGTTGAATCCCCACCATTGGTCGTCGTGCGTAATGCCACCGTATGTAACGCTGCTGACTCCGCGCATGGAGAATCCTTCCGTATTGTGCTGTGGGGAAATATCGGGCGCCCGCAAGGGTGCACAGAGGACGCCGTCACGATCCAGGGGCGCTACCGCAGGCCGGCGACGCCAAGAAGTCTCAGTATGCACCCAAAAACCACCTGAAGACGCCGTGCGCACGGGAAATCTCAGCGCAAAACGGGATTGGTTACCCGATCAACGCGCCCTTACAGGTCCAGCACCAGCTTGTCCGTCTTGGCGCCCGAGCAGCAGACAAACATGGTTTTGTTCTCCTCTCGCTCGGCAGCTGTCAGGATGGCATCGCGATGATCCGGCACTCCGGACAGCACATCCACCTCGCAGGCGCCGCAGATGCCTTCCTCGCAGGAGGATGAGACCTGGATGCCCGCATCGCGCAACACATGCAGGATCTTGCGTCCCGGCGGAACGAAAAGTGACTGGCCGCTCTTGGCACAGTCCACAATGAAGCCGCCGGCGGTTGCGGCGTCCTCCCTGGCGGTAAAGTATTCAACATGCACCCGTTCACGGGGCAGCTCCGCCGCGGCCTTCTCGAATGCAGCCAACATGGGCCCCGGCCCGCAGCAATACAGATGGGCGTCTTTCGGCACCTGTGCCACGGCAGCGGCAATATCGAGGAGGCCGCCGACTTCATCATCGAAATGAAAATGCGTGTGCGCGACACCCAGTGCCATCAGCTCGGGAAGGAACGCCGCGTCGGCGCGCGTGCGACAGGAAAAATACAGCTTCCAGGGGCGGCCCAATGCCTGCAGGCGCTCCACCATGCACCAGATCGGGGTAATGCCGATGCCACCGGCGAAGAGCACGCTGTTGGGAGAATCCTCAACCAGCGGAAAATTGTTGCGCGGTGCGTCGATTTGAGTCTGCGTCCCCTCGCGCAACTGGTAATGCACCCACACCGAACCGCCGCGGCTGTTGGCGTCGCGCTTGACGCCGACCACATAGGTCTTGGGGCTCTTCGCGGCATGCACCAGCGAGTACTGCCGCATCATGCCGTTGGCCATGTGCACGCCGATATGCGCGCCGGCGTCGGCATCGGGCAGGTCGGCACCATCAACACGGGCGAATTCATACAGGCGCGTGTCGCGCGCCGCATTGCGAACGGACACCACACGCACGTCGATCAATGCCTGGGTCATGGTTACAGGTTCCCTTCACAAATGAGGGCGCAGTTACGGCACTGAGTGGCCTCAAACTCCCTGCCTCTGGGACCATTTCAGTAATTCTGAAATAGTCCCTACGTTATCCTCTCAGTGACCGGTGGCGACAACCACCTTGCCCTGTACCTTTCGGGTCAGCAGGTCCGCCAGCGCCTGGCCGGTGCGCTCGAGCGGGTAAGTAGCCGAGATAAAGGGCTTCAGCTTGCCCGCGGCGATGAGCCGTATGAGTTCCTCGGTGTTCCGGTAAGCGAGTTCGGGCTCGCGACGCGCAAAATCGCCCCAGAACACGCCCACCAGCGCACAGCCCTTGAGCAGCGCCAGGTTGAGCGGGATTTTCGGGATTTCTCCTGCTGCAAAGCCGATCACCAGGTAACGTCCGCCCCAGGCCATGCTACGCACGCAGGGATCGGCGAACTTGTCGCCCACCGGGTCGTAGCAGACATCGACGCCCTTGCCACCGGTGATGCGCTTGATCTCCGCGCGCAGGTCCTGCGTTTCGTAATTGATGAGTTCATCGGCACCCACGCGCTTGCAGGTGTCGAGCTTTTCCTGCGTCGAGGCGCAGGCGATCACCTTCGCCCCCATGAGCTTGCCCAGTTCCACGGCGGCGATGCCGACGCCGCCGGATGCGCCCAGTACCAGCAGCGTTTCCCCGGCCTTCAGTTGCCCGCGGTCCTTGAGCGCGTGATAGGTGGTCCCGTAGTTCATGCCGAAGCCCGCCGCCACGCCGAAGTCCATGCTGGCAGGGATTTTCCACAACTGCTTCGCATCCACCGCCACTTCCTCGCGGCAGCACTGATAACCGCGCCCCATCACGGCATCGCCCGGCTTGAATGCGTCAACCCCCTCGCCCACGGCCTTGACGATGCCCGAGAACTCGAAGCCCGGGGAAAACGGCGGATCGAACTTGATCTGGTACTTGCCCTGTACCAGCAGCACGTCGGGAAAAGCAATGCCGACCGCCTTGACCGACACCACCACCTCGCCCTTGTTCACGCTCGGCGACGCCACTTCCTCAACCACAATGCTTTCGATGGAACCCAACTGTTTGCATAAAGCAGCGCGCATCGCGACTCCCCTGTTCATCCAGAAACCCTGTGCCCTGGCGTCCCGACGCAATGTCGGGCCCGCAATGTTACCTCGGGAACGGCGGCTCGCAGGGCCACGGCGCACCCATCGGGCATCGGCCGGCTAGTCCTTGCTCACGGGGCCAAGGGCCAAGCGATCCCAGGCGGCACGCCCCAAGGCGCGCAAGGTCTCGATATTGCGCTTGTAAATGCGATCGGGCTCCGGATACGCGGCGAGTGCGTGCTCGATACTGTCCTCGCGCAGCAAATGCAACATGGGATACGGCGATCGATTGGTGAAATTACCCATGTCATCGGGCAGCGTGCCGCTAAACTGGTAGTCGGGGTGAAAGCTCGCGATCTGGATACGGCCGACCAGCTTCAATCGCTTCAGTACCTTGTCAGCCGCATCGAGGAAGTCGTTGTAATCGGCAAAATCAGCCAGGACATGCGGATGGATGAGCAGGCTCGTTT
>CAXNGL010000270.1:0-4686 GCA_964201515.1 Burkholderiales bacterium | reverse complement strand
TCTTCGTGTCATAGACGAAAACGCACCAAACCTGTCGGGCGCGTGTGAGCGCCTGGCTCAAGGCGGCGTGGTCGGCGAAGCGCAGGTCGCGCCGGAACCACACCAGCGCGCGCTCGAATTGACGGGTGTTTGGCAACGTATCCCAGGTTGGGAGCAAAATCGGCGGGAAAATTGTGCAGCGCCGCCCCAGCCAGTACAATAACACCCGGTGAACCCAGTCAATCTCACCAATCACTTCCTCATCGCCATGCCCAACATGGCCGACCCGCATTTTTCCCGCACTTTGACGTACATCTGCGAGCACAACGCGCAGGGCGCCGTCGGCATCGTGGTCAATCGTCCTACTGAGCTCACGCTCTCGAGGCTGTTCGAGCGCATCCAGGTGCCGCTCGACTCCGCCGACATGGGTCGCGAACCGGTGTATTACGGCGGCCCGGTGCAAACCGACCATGGCTTCGTGCTGCACCTTCCGGTCGGTTCGTGGAACGCCACGCTGGCCGTCCAGGATCGTGTCGGCCTGACCACCTCCAAGGACATCCTCGAGGCGGTCGGCAAGGGCGAGGGCCCGCCCAAGCTGCTGGTCACGCTGGGCTACTCGGGCTGGGGTGCAGGCCAGTTGGAGAGCGAGATCAAGCAGAACGCCTGGCTCACGGTCGAGGCGCAGGACGCCATCCTGTTCGACATCCCGGCGGGGGATCGCCTGCAGGCGGCAATGGGGATTCTCGGTGTCGATTACGCGCTGTTGTCGGACACTGCGGGGCACGCGTGATCGTGGCCGCTGAAAAACCCACCTCGCAGGATGTCCCGCCCGCTCAGTTGGCAACGGCGTTGGCAACGGCATTGGCTGCGGCGTCGACAACGGCAGTGGCACCAGCGCCGGCGTTGGCACCGCAATGGGTGTCGCCGGCAATGCTCGCCTTTGATTTCGGCGAGAAGTACATCGGCGTCGCCGTGGGTGACCGCGAAACCGGCCTGGCCCATCCGCTGGCCCTCATCGAAGGCGAAGCCAACGCGCTGCGCTTTGGCCGCATCGAAGCCTTGATTGCCGAATGGCGGCCGGGGAGCCTTGCGGTCGGCCTGCCGCTGTCGATGGACGGCAGCGAGCACGAGCAGACGCGCCGCGCGCGCCGATTCGCACGCCAGCTCGAAGGCCGCTTCGCGATGGCGGTGGTGCTGGTGGATGAGCGCCTGTCGTCTGCGGCGGCCGAGGAGTCGCTGCGCAGCATGGGCCGCGGCGGACGCGCGCACAAGCACGACAGCCATGCACTGGCGGCGCAGATCATCCTGCAGGGTTACCTCGATGAGAGGGCCCGCGACAGCCGCCGCGTGGGCGGCAACGGAGATGCCAATGCAATTGCCTGACGCAGAGCAACTATGCGCGAGCCTGGTGTCGCAGCTGCGCGCGCAGGTGACACCCGACACCGCCATCGTCGGCATCGTCACCGGCGGCGCCTGGCTGGCCGAACGGCTGCACCGCGAACTGGGGCTGAAAACCCCCATGGGGACGCTGGATGTGTCGTTCTATCGCGACGATTTCGGCAAGTCGGGCCTGAAGAAGCATGTGCTCCCCTCGCAGGTCCCGTTCGAAGTCGAGGGGCGGCCGCTGTTGCTGGTGGATGACGTGCTCTACACCGGGCGCACCATCCGCGCGGCCATGAACGAATTGTTCGACTATGGGCGTCCCGCGCGCATCGACCTTGCCGTGCTGGTGGACCGCGGTGGGCGCCAGTTGCCGGTTGCCGCGCAGTATTGCGGTGCGCGGCTCGAGGTGCCTGCCGGCAAGGTGCTGGTGCTGGAGCGCGACGATGCGGCGGGCGGCAAGCTCGTCCTGCAGTTGTCCGCGCAGCGACGCAAGCCAGCGGCGGATAAGGGATCAGGCAAATGACGGGCGGGCACGCGTGAATGGGGCACCCCGATGATCGGTGCGGCATGAAAAGCATGAAATGAAGGAACACGACATGAACGGGCTTCGATGAGAAATCCGCAACTCAACGCGCATGGCGAACTGCAGCACCTGTTGACCATCGAAGGCCTGCCGCGCGAGGTGATCGTGCACATCCTCGACACGGCCGGCTCCTTCGTCGGCATCACCGAGCGCGACGTGAAGAAGGTGCCGCTGTTGCGTGGCAAGTCGGTGTTCAATCTGTTCTTCGAGAACTCCACGCGCACCCGCACCACCTTCGAGATCGCCGCCAAGCGGCTGTCGGCCGATGTCATCAACCTCAACATCAACACCTCGTCGGCGGCCAAGGGCGAATCGCTGCTCGACACCATCGACAACCTCTCGGCCATGCATGCCGACATGTTCGTGGTGCGCCACGCCTCGAGCGGCGCGCCGCACCTGATCGCGCGCCACGTCGAGGCGCACCCGCACCTGCACGTGGTGAACGCCGGCGACGGGCGCCACGCGCACCCCACGCAGGGCCTGCTCGACCTCTACACCATCCGCCACTACAAGCAGGACTTCACCCGGCTGTCGGTGGCCGTGGTGGGCGACGTGTTGCATTCGCGCGTGGCGCGCTCGCTGATCCACGGCCTCACCACCATGGGCACGCCGGACGTGCGCGTGATCGGCCCCAAGACCCTGCTGCCCGAGGGCGTGGAGAAGCTCGGCGTGCGCGTGTTCCATGACATGAACGAGGGGTTGCGCGGCTGCGACGCCATCGTCATGCTCCGACTGCAGAACGAGCGCATGAAGGGCCCGCTGCTGCCCTCGGCGCAGGAGTTCTTCAAGAGCTACGGCCTGAGCGCGGAAAAACTCGCGCTGGCCAAGTCCGACGCCATCGTCATGCATCCGGGACCGATGAACCGCGGCGTGGAAATCGATTCGGCGGTGGCCGACGGGCCACGCTCGGTGATCCTGCCACAGGTCACTTTCGGCATCGCCGTGCGCATGGCGGTGATGGCTATCCTGGCGGGTCAATGAGTGGCGGGGGACTGACATGAAGATCCATATCGCCAACGGTCGTGTTGTCGACCCGAAGAGCGGCAGCGACGCGAAGCAGGACGTCTATATCGAAGCCGGGCGCATCACCGCTGTCGGTGCGACGCCTGCCGGGTTCAAGCCGGGCCGCGTCATCGACGCCGCCGGGCTGGTGGTTGCGCCGGGCCTGGTCGACCTGTCCGCGCGTCTTCGCGAACCCGGCTTCGAATACAAGGCCACGCTGGAAACGGAACTCGCCGCAGCCGTGGCGGGCGGCGTCACCAGCCTGGCCTGCCCGCCCGATACCGACCCGCCATTGGATGAGCCGGGCCTGGTGGAGATGCTGCGCCACAGCGCGCGCGGCCTCGATCTCGCGCATGTGCATCCGGTGGGCGCGTTGACCGCGCAGCTCGCGGGCCAGCGGCTCACGGAAATGGTGCTGCTGCGCGAGGCCGGTTGCGTGGCCTTCTCGCAGGCCGACGTGGCCATGCCCGATACGCAGGTGCTGTGGCGCGCCATGCAATACGCCGCCACCTTCGGCTTCGCGCTGTGGTTGCGGCCGCAGGATGAATTCCTCGCCCGCGACGGCGTGGCGCACGACGGCGAGGTGGCGACGCGTCTGGGCCTGCCCGGCATCCCGTCCTTTGCCGAAACCATCGCCATGCAAACCATGCTGGCGCTGGTGCGCGACACCGGCGCGCGCGTCCACTTCCAGCGCCTGTCGACGGCCCGTGGCGTGGAACTGTTGCGCAACGCCAAGGCCGAGGGCTTGCCGGTCACCGGCGATGTGTCGGCCCATCACGTGCACCTGTCCGATATGGACATCGGTTACTTCGATTCGCACTGCCGCGTCATCCCGCCGTTTCGCTCCGCGCGCGATCGCGACGCCCTGCGCGCCGCGCTCGCCGACGGCACGCTGGATGCCATGTGTTCGGATCACGCGCCGGTCGACGAGGACGCCAAGCTGTTGCCCTTCGCCGAAGCCGAGCCCGGGGCCACCGGACTCGAACTGTTGCTGCCGCTGGCCTTGAAGTGGGGCGCGGAGATGAAGCTGCCGCTGGCAAGAACGCTGGGCACGGTGACCGATCGCCCGGCACGCATCCTGGGCGCCGAAGCCGGCCAGCTCGCCGTCGGCCAGCCCGCCGACCTGTGCCTGTTCGATCCCGAGGCGATGGTACGCATCAGCGCCGACACGCTGAAGAGCCAGGGCAGGAACACGCCTTATCTTGGCATCGAGCTGCCCGGGCGCGTGCGCTGCACGCTGGTGGGCGGGCGGGTGGTCTACGAGGGGTAAGGGCGGCCGGTGCCGCTCATCCAGAGCCCACTGTCTGCTAACAATCGTGCTCTGCGCGTCGAGGGCCGCACCGCCATCGAGGCCCCAGAGGTGATCGCGAGGATACTCACGCACCTGGGCTTGCCGGCGAGAGCACCGCCGCGCTCACCGGCGCTGCCGCTGCCTCTCTTTCAGGTAGCCTGATATTCAATGCGAGACGGGCTCTGCAACAGCGCCGCCGATCCTGCGCGGCCTGCGCTCTCACATGGTGGTCAGTGCGCGTCGAAATCGGCCCTCACGGGGGGACCCAGAGACCGACAAACCCGCATGAGGGGGGGCTTTCACAATACACCGCGCAAATTGATCGCTTCTTGACCCAGTGATACCTTTGCGCATGGGGAAAAGGGGGGTTTGAATTTCCTATACACACTGTCACGAGGCGGGCATCATGCCCCAGAATCGGTCCGGTCCGGCCCGGCCCGATGGCTTC
>CAXNGL010000269.1:0-4690 GCA_964201515.1 Burkholderiales bacterium | reverse complement strand
GGCGTGCCTGCGTCTCGGTGATTGTGATCGTGGGTGCGATTCGCATGTCTGTGCCCTCCTGATACTAGAGACACGGCAATCGCAATTAAGTTCTAATATTTACGGCGCACTACACTAGGGGACGAGTGCGCTCTGGAGTGAAGCGTGCTCTTGCAGGTCCAATTGCCGTGGAAGCAGTCCCAAGCTCGACACGGGTATTTCGCTATTTAACTCAGCGGCCTATTTGTAATGAATTGCTGAATGCTCCACTTGGCAGTTGTCGCGATCACCACCACGGTGTTGCCGGCGTCCACCAGGCGGTGCAGCACGCGAATGAGCTTTTCCACGTCAGCCATATGCAGGCCGACAGTGGGTTCGTCGAGCACGTAAAGCGTGCTTTGCTGCGCGCCGCCGCGGCCGGGGCGGCTCATGGCGTTGCCGGCGGCGTCGAGCCGCACCTTGGCGAGTTCGGTCACCAGCTTGATGCGCTGCGCTTCGCCGCCGGACAGCGTGGGGCTTTGCTGGCCGAGGGTGAGGTAGCCGAGGCCGACGTCCTGCAACAGGCGCAGCGCGTTGCTTGGAGGGGTGGGCGGCGAAGAACTCCACCGCTTCGTCCACGCTCATCGCCAGCACGTCGCCGATGGATTTTTCTTTCCAGCGCACCGACAGCGACTCGGGGTTGAGGCGCGCGCCGCGGCAGGCCTCGCACAGCACGCGCTCGTCGTGCAGGAGCGGGGGGATGTAGAAAATTTCGAAAATGGCCGATAATTATACCATAAATAGCATACTGTTCTTAATTAAGCTATTAAATGGTATTGTATTCATTCCAATAAATACCATAAAATAGTTACTACAAGAATTATATGATTTGTAGGGTATATACAGATTGGGGTTCACAGCATGAAACCACTCAGACTACGGAACATGCCGGAGGAAATCCGGGACGAACTCAAGCGTGCCCGCAAAGCCAAGCGCTGGACGCAGCAAGAACTCGGCAAGAAAGTGCAATTGGCGCAGCGCCATATATCCGCGATTGAGGCCGGCAAGATCGTTCCTCGCTATGACACGCTGCTCGATATCGTCCGGGTGCTCGACCTTGACCTGGTGTTGGCCCCGCGGGAGTTGGTGCCGGCGGTGCAAGCGCTGATCCGCGACTACCGTAATCGGGCAGCGCCTGGTCAGACCGCAGAGCGCGCGCTTTACGCGGTTGAAGCGGAGGAGGGCGATCATGGCTGAGCCGCAATCCGATGCCCTTATCGTTCGACTGCATGGCCGGCGAATCGGCGTCATCACGCGCCTCGCAGGCGATCGCAACCTGTTCGCATTCGATCAGGCGTATGTGGACGACGAAAACCGGCCAACGCTCAGTCTGTCATTCAAGGGCGGGTCGGGCGGCGTGATCAATCCCGCCCGTCCTTATCAGGGCCGCCTTCCGCCATTCTTCTCGAACCTGTTGCCGGAAGGTCATTTGCGGGAATACCTGGCCGCGCGTGCGGGCGTGAAGCCCGGCCGGGATTTTTTTCTGCTGTCGGCGCTCGGCACGGATCTGCCGGGCGCGATTTCAGTCTCGGCGTCGGTTGCTTCATCCGGCGATGCCGCGGTCGTCGGTCATGATGGCGATGACCACATCGATGGTGATCGCGGTGGTCGCGATAGTCGAACTCCCATGAGGTTTTCACTGGCCGGCGTACAACTCAAGTTCTCGGCCATCATGGAAGCGGGCGGAGGATTGACCATCTCCGCGGACGGCATGGGCGGCTCCTGGATCCTGAAGCTCCCCTCCGCGCGCTTCGCGGGCGTGCCCGAGAATGAATTTTCCATGCTGGAACTTGCGCGCAGGATCGGGATCGACGTTCCCGAACTGAAGCTTGTCGCCATGTCGGAAATCGAAGGTCTGCCGCGCGATGCGGGTGCGATCGACGGTCGTGGTTTGGCAGTCAGGCGGTTCGACCGCACGCCTGAGGGCGGCCGCGTGCACATGGAGGACTTTGCGCAGGTGTTCGGTATCTACGCGGATGCCAAGTATGAGAAGCGCAGTTACGCGAATATTGCGGCGGTGCTGTCGGCCGAGGTTGGCGACGCGGGTGTCATGGAATTCGTGCGCCGGCTGGTTTTTTCGGTGCTGATCGGCAATGCCGACATGCACCTGAAGAACTGGTCGCTTCTCTACCCGGACCAGCGCAGGGCGGCACTTTCACCGGCATACGATTATGTTTCCACCGTCGCGTATCTTCCCGATGATCGGCTTGCGCTGGGCTTCGGGGGCAGCAAGGACATTGCAACCATTACACCCGAACAAATACGCCGCTTCGCGGAAACGGCCAGGCTCGCCGTCAGTCCGATTTGGCAATTGGTGCTGGAAACAGCCGAGAAAACGCTGGAGGCATGGAAAGCGCTGGAGGCAAAAGACGTTTTGTCCAAGGCGATCCGTGAAGCAGTGGAGAAGCACATGGGGCGCGTGGCGGCAGCGATCGCAAATTCTGCGAAAGAGTAGTTCAATTTTCGGGGACTCTCCGTTCCCTGATTTCAAGCACTCCGCCCCGCCAAAAACTCCCCCAACACCCGGCTCGTATGTGATTGGTTTTGAGAATTCGCCGGCCCCGCCGCCAACTGCTGTGGCGATCCCTGCGCAACAATCGTCCCGCCTGCATCCCCACCCTCCGGCCCCATGTCGATGATCCAGTCGGCGTCGGCCATGACGTCGAGGTTGTGTTCGATCACCACCACGGTGTTGCCGGCGTCGACCAGGCGGTGCAGCACGCGGATGAGTTTTTCCACGTCGGCCATGTGCAGGCCGACGGTGGGTTCGTCGAGCACGTAGAGCGTGTTGTGGCCGATTTGGGTGTGGCGGCGGGAGGCGGGTGTTGAAATCGCCGCGCTCGTCATGGCTGAGGGAATCCCCCCGCTCGCCTTTGGCGAGTCGGCCCCCTTTGACAAGGGGGTGGGGTCGAGGCGGACTTTGGAGAGTTCGGTGACGAGCTTGATGCGCTGCGCTTCGCCGCCGGAGAGCGTGGGGCTTTGCTGGCCGAGGGTGAGGTAGCCGAGGCCGACGTCCTGCAACAGGCGCAGCGCGTGGTGCGTGGAGGGGTGGGCGGCGAAGAACTCCACCGCTTCGTCCACGCTCATGGCCAGCACGTCGCCGATGCTCTTGCCGCGCCATTTGATCGACAGCGTCTCGGGGTTGAAGCGTGCGCCGCGGCAGGCCTCGCACAGCACACGCACGTCGGGGAGGAAGGACATCTCGATCTTCTTGATGCCCTGGCCCTCGCATTCTTGACAGCGCCCGCCCTTGGTGTTGAAGGAGAAGCGGCTCGCTGTCCAGCCGCGCATGCGCGACTCGTTGGCCTCGGCGTAGAGGCGCCGGATGGCGTCGTAGAAGCCCACGTAGGTGGCGGGGCAGGAGCGCGGCGTTTTGCCGATGGGCGTCTGGTCCACTTCCAGCACGCGGCCCACGCCCTGCCAGCCGGTGATGGCGGTGCAGCCAGCGAGTGGCACGTCGGCCTTGCGGTTGTTGGCAGCGAACACCATGCGCGCGAGGTTGTCGTGAAGCACATCGCGCGCCAGCGTGGACTTGCCCGAGCCCGATACGCCGGTGATCACCGTGAGCCGCCCGAGCGGGATGCGCGCGTTCACCTTGTGCAGGTTGTGCAGGTCGGCGCCCTGGATGTCGATGGTGGGTGTCTGAGGTTTTGCCCCTCGGAGCGCCGCTTTCATCACAACTTCGCGCGGCGGATGCAGCGGGTGCAGCAGCGGGTGCTTGAGGAACTTGCCGGTGAGCGACTCCGGGTTGGCCATGAGCTCGGCGGCGGTGCCTGAGCCAATCACGCGCCCGCCCAGCTTGCCGGCGCCGGGGCCGAGGTCGATCACATGCGCGGCGCGGCGGATGGTGTCTTCGTCGTGCTCCACCACCACCAGCGTGTTGCCCTTCTGCTCCAGGCGCTCCAGCGTGTCGAGCAGGATGGCGTTGTCGCGTGGATGCAGGCCGATGGTCGGTTCATCCAGGATGTAGCACACGCCCCTGAGGTTGGAGCCCAGTTGCGCGGCGAGGCGAATCCTCTGCGCCTCGCCGCCCGACAGCGTGGGCGCCGAGCGGTCGAGGGACAGGTAGCCCAGGCCCACCTGCTCGAGAAAGCCGAGGCGCGATTTCAGTTCGGCGATGCTGTCCTGGGCAATGGCGGCTTCGCGGCCTGCCAGCGAAATGCCGGTGAAGATCTTCTCCACGCGGGCTATAGGTTGCTCGGTCAGCTCGGCGATGGAGCGGCCCTGCCAGCGCACGGCGAGGGCTTCGCGATTCAGACGTTTGCCGTCGCAAGAGGGGCAGGCCTCCTTGATCTCCAGCCATTCCAGCCACGAGTCGAGCACGTGTTCCTGGTCGCCGGTCTTCTCGCGCTCCTCGTCCCACTCGAAGCCGGACAGCTTGAGGCCGGTGCCGAAGCAGCCCGGACACCAGCCGTGCTTGGAGTTGAAGCTGAAGAGCCGCGGGTCGAGCTCGGCGAAGCTCTTGGCGCAGGAGGGGCAGGCGCGCTTGGTGGAGAACACCTGCAGCGGCAGGTCGGCCTCCACGTTTCCGGCGGCGGGGGTCTGCCTGGCGTGATTGCCGGTGAGGCCGCGCGCGCGTTCCCATGCCGTGGCCAGTTGGTCGAGCCGGCCCAGCACATGCACGTTGCCGCGCCCGAACTCGAGCGCGCTGGTCAGCGCGCGGCGCAGTTCC
>CAXNGL010000268.1:0-4695 GCA_964201515.1 Burkholderiales bacterium | reverse complement strand
TCCTGACAGATACTGAAGAATATTTTCGCCCATGACATCAGGACCAGTCACCCTGCAGAGATCGAACTGCATCGCGGAATCGTCACGAAAAATCTGCCGTTCAACGGCTTGCCGCGGCATCACGGCAGCTTGATTCCCGCTTCACGAATCACCTTCCCCCACACCGCGATCTCGCGCGCGATCAGGTCACGCAGGTCACCTGGCGGGCCCGATAGCGGCCGCATGCCCATAGTCTGGACGCGCTCGCGCACATCGGCTTCCTGCATAGACGCCGAAATCTCGGCATTCAGCCTGCGGATGATCTCCGGCGGCGTTTGCGCAGGCGCGACAACACCGAACCATCCGACCACGACGAACCCATCGACGCCGGACTCGATCATGGTCGGCAACTCGGGGAAAACCTGCGACCGCTCGGATGCCGTCACTGCCAGGCCGACCAGGCTGCCGCTCTTGATCGAGGGGGCTACCACCGCCTGGTTCTCGAACGCGAGCGACACCCGCCCCGCGAGCAGGTCAGGGAGGATGGCCCCGGACCCCTTGTAATGCACCAGGACGATGTCGACACCGGCACTGCGCTTGAACAACTCGGCAGCAAGGTGCTGAGCAGACCCAATGGCCGACGCCGAAATATTGAGAACTCCCGGGCGCTGCTTCAGGTGCGCGATCAATTCCTTGACCGACTTGACCGGCACCCCGGGAGTCATGGTCAGCACATAGGGCGATGTCGCGATCAGCGATACCGGGGCGAAGTCCTTGACCGAGTCGTAGGGAAGATTCGGAAAGAAGCTGACATTGGTCGCATGCAGGCTCGGGATGAACAGCAAGGTGTGCCCATCCGGGGCGGACTTTGCCACCGACTCGGAGCCACCGATGCCGCTCGGGCTCGGACGATTCTCGACAATCATCTGCTGCCCCAGTCGCCCGCTCAGCTTCTGCGCGACGATTCGCGCCAGCGCGTCGGTGGCACCGCCGGGCGGAAATGCGACAACCAGCCTGACGACTTTGGACGGATAGGGATCGGCCGCTTGCGCCGGCGCAATCCCCTGCGTCACCAAAAACGCCATCGCCATCAATCCCGCTGCCAGAATTCTTTTCATGAACGCCCCCTGATCGTGCAATCGTTAAAGTCCGCGCGCAGTATAGCCAAAGCAGGAACGCCCGGTAAGCATTTGCCAGCCCGCCATGCAAACGGCCGACACTCGCCGGACTGCAGGATTCACCTGCTGGATTCCATTCCTGGATTCCATTCCTTGACAGCCCTGCGGCCATCCTTGAGAATCCGCCGCGCTCCTTCGGCCGCGTCGACGCCGCCACTCCGCGCAGCCACCCCGCCCTGACGATGAAAGGCACCCGCCCCATGAACTACATCTCCGAACCGCGTTTCTCGACGCTGCGACTGGTGAGTCCGGTCGGCGAAATCGACCGCACGCCGGTGCCGCTCGCGCCGCGCCTGGCCACGCTCGAAGGCAAGTCGATCGGGTTCATCGACAATTTCAAACCGGGTGCAGCACCGTTCCTGCGCTTCGTCGAGCAGATGCTGATCGAGAAGTTTCCCGGCATCAAGACGCATACGGTGCACAAGAACTTCACCTCCAACGTGCTGATCGCAGACGAACTGGAAGGCAAGGTCGACGCCGTCGTCAACGCCTGGGGTGATTGAGGGGGCTGCGCGTCGTGGTGTATCCACGACTCAGCCTACCTGGAGAAGCGCGGCGTCCCCACGTCCACGGTAATCTCCGCGGCCTTCCGGGTGCACGCGCGCCTGGCCGCCAAGAACCAGAACATCGACCATGTCCCCGTGCTCATCACACCGCATCCGGTCAATGACCTGAACGACGCGCAGCTGCGCGAGATGGCGGCCGCCGCGCTGCCCGTAATCATCGACCAGCTCACCAATAGCGGCGCACTGGCCGCCGAAACGCGCATCGACTTCGTCCACCCGGCTGCGCGCGAGAACAAGCACTGCATCGACGCCAACATCGCAGCGCCCACCCCATGAGTGCGGCCCGGCCCAACAGCGCTGCAATGAACGCCACCGATTCCTGGCAGGAAGTCAACGACTGGTTCCTCGAACAGAACCTCACCGACGGGCTGCCCATCGTTCCGCCCACCGAGGATCGCGTGCGCGCGATGACGGAGTACGCCCGCACGACGCTCGGGTGGGAGCCCGGCGATGTGATCGGCACGCTGGCCCCGAAATGGGGCGCCGCCACGGTGGAAGCCATTGCCGCCAACGCCGTGATGGCAGGCTGCCTGCCCGAATACATGCCCGTCCTGATCGCCGGCACCCAGGCCCTTGCCCTGCCGAAGTTCAACCTCGATGCGGTGCAGACCTCCACGCATAACACCTCGGCCATTGCGGTGGTGAACGGCCCCATGCGCAAGGCCATCGATCTCAACTGCGGCTACAACCACGTCGGCAGCCGCTGGCGCAGCACGTCGACGATCGGACGAGCGCTGCGCCTGATCATGGCCAACATCGGCGGCACCCCCGGCTCGGTGAACATCCACACCCAGGGGCACATCGCGCGCTACGAGCACTGCATCGGCGAGAACGAGGAACAAAGCCCGTGGGAGCCGCTCAGCGTGGAGCGCGGACATCCGGCCGATGCCAGCACCGTCACGCTCATCCCCGCCTGCCCCGCCGCCATGATCGACGACAACGGCGGCAGCCAGTCCGGCAAGGATCTGTTGCGCACCTTTGCCCGTTCGCTACCTGCAGTCGGCAACCGGAACTACAACGGCGAGGGCCAGCCAGCGCTCATCCTCTGCCCCCAGCACGCCCAGACCTTCGCCAACGGCGGCTACAGCAAGGCCGACGTCAAGCAATTCCTCTGGGAGCACGCGAGGTTGCGCTTCGGCGACATTCCCACCGGCAACCTGGTGAGCTTCAGCCGCAAGAACCTCAAGTTCTACGCCGACGTCGACCCGGACTGCGGCATCCCCATCGCCAACAGCCCCGACGACATCGTGATCGTCGTGATGGGCGGCACCGGCACGCACAGCCTGTCGGTGCAAACCCAGATTGCCTGCAAGATCGTCACGGTCCCGATTCTGACGAAGGACGGGGGGCATTTCCGTCCGTAGCCCGGGCCCGCCCACCCGGGATCGACAGGATACCGGGCGCGAGCGCCCAGACCACCGTACCCGCCCGGCTCATTGCCGGTTTCCGCGCGCAGGAATCCGTCACGCACCATACTGCCGTCACAGGACAGCGACATCCATGACGTCGCAAAGTATGCAATAGCCGGCACACGGACCGGCGTCAATGCCAGGAGTAACGCGTGCCACAAATAGGCTTGCACTTTCCGAGCCGCGAAATCGCCAGTTCACGGGCTGCAATCCGCACCTGGGCGACAATCGCCAGCGATGCTGGTGTGGATTACGTGAATATGAGCGACCACATCCTCGGGGTCGATCCCTCGCAGCAGGCCAAGGGTTGGGACAGCAAGTGGATGCTGCCCTCGACCGTGCTCGCTGCCTACAACCATGAAGACCACTGGCACGAGCCGATGGTGACCATGGGTTTCCTCGCAGCATTGGGGGACATGGCATTCCTCACCAGTGTGCTGGTACTCACGCAGCGCAACACCGCCCTGGTGGCCAAGCAGGCGGCGCAAGTGGACATCCTGTGCGACGGCCGCCTGCGACTGGGCGTCGGGGTGGGATGGAACGCCGCCGAGTTTGCCTCGGTCGGTGCCGACTTCGGTTCCCGCGGCCGGCGGTTTCGCGAACAGATCGCGCTCATGCGCCGACTCTGGACCGAGGACGTGGTCAGCTTCGAAGGCGAATTCCATTCGGTCCGGGGAGCGGGCATCGCGCCCAGACCCGTGCAGCAGCCTATCCCGGTGTGGATCGGCGGCGCCAATGTGGGCAAAGGGGTGGAAGCGGTCGCGGGCCTGTTGCGGCGCATCGGCGAGATCGGCGACGGCTGGTGCACCAACACCGGCACGCAGCCGGACGAAAGAATCCGTGATGCAATGCAGCTCGTCCGCACGGCCGCCAAGGAAAATGGGCGAGACCCTGCCGGCATCGGCCTGGACGCACGGTTGAGCGTGCGCATGCTCGGGCGCGATGGCTTTACCGAGCACGTTGCCGCGTGGACTGCGCTCGGTGCAACCCATATCAACATCGATGCCGCCGGGCTCGCAGAGACTGGATCCAGCGACTATGCGCGGACCATTCGTGAACTGGTGCAGTTGGCACGGCAACGATCTGCCTGAGATACCGCCTCGCGAGCCTTTCAGCCAGGCGTGTCACGACAATGCCTTGCCTGTTGTAAAGTAAAACGCGTCACCCCTTGAAATGATTGCGAAAGCCGATGGCTTTCGAATCGACATCGCGACCACATCTGCTACACGGAGGACGGCATGAGGCAGGCACTGCGGATTGTTACCCTGGTTATTTCCATCTTTGCCGGCGGCATCGCTTCAAACGGCTGGGCGCAGGCATGGCCGAACAAACCCATCAAGGTGGTCATCGGCTTTCCGCCCGGCACCATCATCGATGCCACCATGCGCCTGCTGGGCACGGAGATGGAGAAGAAGCTCGGCCAGCAGATCGTGCTCGAATTCAAGCCCGGCGCCAACGGCACCATTGGCGCCAAGGCTGTGGTCACCGCCCCTCCCGACGGATACACCCTCTCCTATGGCAACTCGGTCAGCATCCACCCGTTGTTCACGCGCAATAACGCGG
>CAXNGL010000267.1:0-4696 GCA_964201515.1 Burkholderiales bacterium | reverse complement strand
GCTGACACGCCACCGGCGCCTGCGGAATCGCTGGTTCAGCGTTTCATCGGCCCTGGCGCCGGCTACTACGGTCGGCAATTTGACCGACTTGGCGCGGCACCGGGCTTTCGCCTGTCGTTCAACCCCTTCGCCGCGCTACTGGGTCCGATCTGGTTCGCGGCACGCCACCTCTGGGGCTGGTTCCTGGCCTTTGTGCTGGTGGAAGGGTTTGGCCTGGTGCAGATCATGATCGGCCTGTTTGGCGATCGTGGGCGCGAACAACATGAGCGAGCCGAGAGCATTCTGCGCACGCTGACGCAGCGCCGCCAACAGGTGGAAGAAGCCATCAGCGGCGGCTCAAGCTCGGTCGATGCCCTCAAGCGCGCGGTGCTTTCGCTCGAAGGTGCGCTGGCCGACGCGCAGAGTCAGGCTGCGCTGGCCTCGGGCAGCGGCCTTTCGCTGGTGTTAACGGGTCTGGTCATCGTGCTGGGCATACGCATGGTGCAAGCCGCAGTAGCCAGCTGGACGCTAGAGCGACGTTTCATGCAGTGGCGCTCCGACATGCGGCTGCCTGCAGGGCGTTCATGGATGCACGCCGGCGGTGGCGCGGCTGTGATGCTGGGGATCGTGGGCCTGTGCTCGCTGCGGTTCGCCCGACCGAATCTCTATCCCTTGCTGCTCGACTTTCCGACCGATCGCGCCATTCGCGTCAACACCGGCGACGCCATCAAGGGGGCCTTTGATTGGGCCAAGCACTCGGGCGAGAACTTCTTCGGCGCAATCACCCTGGTTGTGCGCAGTTTGCTCGACGGATTGGAAACGCTGCTCGTGGGTACGCCATGGCCGGTGATCATGTTGGTTGTTGGGCTGCTGGCCTGGCTCAGTGCCGGCCGACGCACCGCCATCTTTGCCCTGGCAGCGCTCAGCTACCTGGGCGTGCTCGGGTTTTGGGACAAAGCCATGACCACCGTGTCCCTGCTGGGAGCCGCGGCGCTGGTGTCGGTCTCTCTTGGCGTTCCGCTGGGCATCTACTGCGCGCGCCGACCACGTGTGTTTGCCGTGGTGCGACCCATTCTGGACTTCATGCAATCCATGCCGTCCTTCGTATACCTCATTCCGGTGGTGGCGTTCTTCGGTGCCGGCAAACCGGCCGCCATCGTGGCCACCCTGATCTTCGGATCGCCGCCGGTGGTCCGCATGACGGTGCTCGGCTTGCAGCAAGTGCCAGAGACGGTACGCGAGGCGGCGATGGCCTTTGGCGCCACGTCGCGCTACTTGCTCTTGCGGGTGGACCTGCCGCTGGCCTCGCGCACCATCATGGCGGGCGTCAACCAAACCATATTGCTGAGCCTGGCCATGGTGGTCGTGGCATCGCTGATTGGCGCCAAGGGCTTGGGCGAGGACGTGCTCGAATCCCTGCAGTACGCTTCGGAGGGCCAAGGCATATTGGCGGGCCTGGCCATCCTGTGCTGCGCGCTCATCCTCGACCGCATCGTGCAAGGCCGGCAACCATCCTGAAGTCAGCATGGCGCGCACGGCATGCTTGATCAGCAAGGAGTTGCGCGGATCGGCAATGCAGCGCGCCGCAGCGTCAAGCAGTCCGAGCTTGCGGTCGGTATCCCCGATCAGCATCACGACACCATCGCTGGTCATGCTGCCTCCATCAAATCGGCCCTCAACCTCACGCCGGCCCATACGGCCAAATTCAATCTTCGCGGCTCCAAATTCTTCGGTACAGTTTGGCATTGGCGGTCCTATGTTGTGATTGGCCTCAGATACCAATGACAACGCGCCTTCGGGCGGGACCGCCGACTCAATTACGTGAAATATTCAGGCTAGCGCTTGCTCGTGCCGGCTGGTTGCCGGCGTGGTCTTTAAGCCGCGAGCGCCCGCCCGCATCTCGTACTCGTACGGTGAGCCGGCGTTGTATTCATGGTTGTAGAGTTCGACGCATTTCTCCACTACCAGAGCGGTTGTGTAGTGGCTGCCGGCGCGGCGCGGGTCGAGCTCCCACATATCTCATTCAGTCTCGCCCCGCATCCGCCATTCGGCGCAAACCTTCCCGCTGCCACCGCCCTGCACGATGCCAAAGTCCGAGCCGGTGTTGAGGAACAGACCGTCAACGCCAGCCACTGGCCTGATTGGCGGCGAGCCGTCCGGCGTGTAGGTGATCGGGCCGTTGACAATGGTTTTGATAACGGCCGGCAGCAAGATCGGCGTACGCTCCATCGCTTGCGCGACGATGTCCTCGATCCGGTCCAGGTACGGTGCCAGCAACTCCTGCCCGAACGCGGTGGGTACGCCGTAAACCGCCCTCGGTTTGACGCCCTGATGCAGGTCGGTGCCGCGGATGGCATTCCTCCGCTCGGACTGCGGGCGATGGACTGCCTGCGGATCGAGAAGTTCTATCGCAACGAGCGAAACGACCCGGGCACCGAGTTCAGCCTGCTCGAGGCCGCCATGGAGCGTTTTTAAAAACTGGGCGACGATCGCACGTTCCGCGGCAAGGCAGTGCTACTCGCCCATCGCCAGGCGGCCCCCAAGCAGGCGCTAGTGCTGCAGGACGTGGACACGAAGGACGCGCATTGCCTGGGTTCGGAGCCGGTGCTGGCGGACGGCAAGACTATTGGCATCACGGCCAGTGGGGCATTGGGCATGCGCCTCGAGCGCAGCCTGGCCGTCACGTATGCAGCCGCTGAATACGCGGTGCAGGGCCGCAACGGCCACATATCACTGCGAGCCGCTTCACGACGCCCCCAACACGCCGCTGCGGACTTGATGCGCACTTGCTAAAAGACGCCATACTCGTGATGATGGAAACATGTCATCACTTGTTCAGGCCAGGACGGCCACCCAACTGCCCGGGCCCATCGGCTTTCTGCTGATTCCGCAATTCGCTTTGATGGCGCTGGCGTCGGCAATTGAGCCATTGCGCATTGCCAACCGCTATCTCAAGGTGCCATATAGCTGGAAGCTGCTATCGCTTGACGGCGCCGCGGTAGCCGACGACAACGGCATCGCGATCCAACCACATTGCAGCATTGCCGATGCGCCGGAACTGGGTACGGTCATTATCTGCGCCGACATACAGCCAGACCGGTACTACTCGCGCGCTTTGCGCGCTTGGTTGCAAAAGTTGAACGCAGCTGGCACCGCCATGGGCGCGCTCGACACCGGCTGCTTTGTGCTGGCGCGCGCTGGCATGCTCGATGGTCGGCGCGTCACCATGCATTGGGAGGTGGTCGAGGCGTTTCGCGAACGCTTTCCCCGGATTGTGGTGGCGCAGACCCTGTACGAGATCGGCGCCGCTCGCCTGACCTGCGCTGGCGGCACCGCGGCTATTGACATGATGTTGAGCGCGATTGCCAATGACCATGGCGCTGAACTGGCCAACCGTGTCGCCGAACATTGCCTGCATGATCGCATCCGGCCTGGTGATGCCGCGCAGCGCATGGCGCTGGCCACCCGCAGCCGCATCCACCACCCGGCCCTGGCGCGCGCGATGGTCTTGCTGGAGCGCACTCCCGTGCGCGTCATCGGGGTGCCGGAACTGGCTGCCCATGCAGCTTTGTCGGAGCGTCAGCTGCTTCGCTTGTTTGCCCAGTTTGTCGGTGAGGGGCCGGCGCACTACCACCGTCGTTTGCGACTGGAACACGCCCGTGGCCTGTTGCGCTATACCGCCATCAGCGTGACTCAGGCGGCCGTGGCGGTAGGGTTTGAGTCGCTGGCGCACTTCTGTCGCGTCTATCGCCAGCAATACGGGCAGCCACCGGGGGCTGACCGAGGTCCCGGGGTACAGGCCCGGACACTGCTGCGTGACAGTAGCATCTAAATACCACTAGTCCGCGCGCTACAACCGGTCGGCCCAGCGCTCGCAGCGCTGTCGCCGGAATCGTCCGTGGTAGCCGTTTACGGCAAGCAAATGTCATTTTCTGGCAATACCTCCGCAACTCCGTCCTCTAGAGTCGGGTTCGACCACAAACCAACATCGGAGTCGACACATACCATGCAAACGATCCCTATCCAGAGCGACGTCGTCATCATTGGCGGCGGCATCATCGGCTGCTCTATTGCTTACCACCTGACCAAGCTCGGCATCCGCGATGTGGTGTTGCTCGAGCGCCGCCAGCTGACCTGCGGAACTACCTGGCATGCGGCCGGTCTGGTGCCGCAACTGCGCGCTACCCGCACGCTGACCGAGCTGGCCAAGTACACCTCGGAACTACTCAAGACGCTCGAGGCGGAGACCGGCCAGGCCACCGGTTTCAAGCAAAACGGCTCGGTCGCCGTCGCGTTGACCGAGGCACGCTTTGAGGAATTCAAGCGTACTGGCGCGATGGGTCGCGCCTTTGGCGTGGAGGTCGAATTTCTGACTCCGTCAGACATCCTGGCCAAGTACCCGCTGCTTTCGGGCAAGGACGTCGTTGGCGGCTTGTGGACGCCCAACGATGGCCAGACCAATCCGGTCGACACCACGATGGCCTACGCCAAAGGCGCACGCCAGGGCGGGGCACGCATCGTCGAAAACGCCGAGGTTATCGACATCCTGGTGGAGAATGGCCGCGCGGTCGGCGTGCGGCTGTTGCAGGATGGCCAGCAGAGCGAGATCCGCGCCGGCACAGTGGTGTTGGCCGCCGGTATGTGGAGCCATTGGATTGCGCGCAAAGTCGGCGTGCGCCTGGCGCTGCAGGCGGCGGAGCATTTCTATATCGTCACC
>CAXNGL010000266.1:0-4701 GCA_964201515.1 Burkholderiales bacterium | reverse complement strand
GAACGTGATACGTCCGGCCCGACCCAGGATGCCAACGACGCCCCCCCATGCGCTGGATGATTTCGGCATCATCGACGTCGATTTCAAGAACGTAGTCGAGGTCGACACCGGAATTCTTCATCGCCTCGGCCTGCGGAATGGTCCGGGGAAACCCGTCGAACAGGTAGCCATTCTTGCAATCCGGTTGCTTCAAGCGCTCCTTGACCAACCCAATGATGATTTCGTCGGACACCAGCCCCCCCGAATCCATCACCTTCTTTGCTGCGACGCCCAGCGGAGTGCCGACCTTGACTGCTGCCCGCAACATGTCGCCGGTGGAGATCTGAGGAATCCCGAGCTTTTCCTTGATATACGTCGCCTGCGTCCCTTTCCCGGACCCGGGCGCGCCCAGCAAAATCAGCCTCATGATGTCTTCCCCAAAAATATCGAAATCGTATCAACCCGGGTCAATGGCGTCAGCGTTGCCACCGCCGCTGTTCAGCGGGCCGGGCCTTCATGTGCTTCGCGGGACGTTAGCGCGCTTTGCGCTGCCGGTCAATTTCCGCGATTCGCGCAAATTTTCGCCTGACCCGGACGAGATCCTCCGGTGTATCGACGCCCGCTTCGGGAACATCGGTCCTGATGGACACCGCAATCCTGTAGCCGTGCCATAACGCACGCAGCTGCTCCAGCGCCTCGCACTGCTCGAGTGGCGCCGGCGCAAGCGTCGCGAAGCGCGCAAGGAACGACGCTCGGTAGGCATATATCCCGACGTGTCGATAGCATGGAAACTTGCGCGGGAGTCGCGCTGGCCGTTTTCCCGGTACCTGCTGAAACGACTTCGCAAACGCATCGCGCGCCCATGGAATCGGCGCCCGGCTGAAATAGAGGGCACCACCGTTCGCATCCAGGGCCACCTTGACCACATTCGGATTGAACATCTCCTCCGCTGCCCGGATGGCGTGACAGGCCGTCGACATGACAGCCACGCCATCGGACGCCAGCAGCGCCGCCACGTCGGCGATCAGATCCGGAGCGATCAGGGGTTCGTCACCCTGGACGTTCACCACGATTGCATCGGGGTCGAACGCGAGGCTGCGCGAGACTTCCGCTATACGATCGGTCCCTGAGGCATGGGCTCGGCTGGTCATGACCGTGTCAATACCATTCGCAAGGGCCGCATCGCGAACATCGTCGTGGTCGGTCGCGACATACACCGCCTGCGCCCCGCTGGAGCGCGCCTGCTCGGCAACCCGCACGATCATCGGTTTCCCCCCGATGTCGGCGAGCGGTTTTCCCGGAAGGCGCGACGATGCAAATCGCGCCGGTATGACGACGACGAACGGGACCCGGGCCGAGCCTGCGCGCCGCGCCACCACTATATCTACTCGACCTCTTCGCCGGCCGCCAATTGGCGCGCCTGGTCTTCAAGCATCACCGGAATCTCAGCCCGTATTGGAAACGCCAGCCGATCGGCACGGCAGACCAGTTCCAGCGCCTGTTTGCGATACAACAGGGGCCCCTTGCAGATCGGGCAGACCAGGATATCCAGCAAGCGACTTTCCATCAGCAGGTACTCCAGTTTGAATGGGGCAGCAACTCGGGGGGCAAGGCGGCCGGCCCCCTCTCGAGGCGAAACTTTGTGCCGGCGAAAAGCATCATGCGAATTGACCCTTGCGCCTTGTCACACGAGCCGGATGCCTGGACACGACATCGAGAATCAGTTCCGCCAGTCCCGGATCAGGGTCGGCACTCACTCCAACCGCGATCAGCGCGCCCGCTTCGAGCAACCGGCATTTTACCGCATCCTTCTCGGTCATCAGGACCGCATCGCAGTCCGGGAACTCCAGGTCCGCGGTCTTGTATGCATGATGGTCCGGAAATGCATGGCCCTTCGCGTCCAATCCCATCGCGCCCAGCATCTCGAAGAACCGCTCCGGATTGCCAATGCCAGCGACGGCATGAAGGCGTTTGCCCTTCAGGCTATCCAGCGCGACCTGCGTTGGTCCCGTCGCATGGTTTCCGACGCGCCGCAACTGACCCGGCACCAACGTCATGCGCAGCACCCTCCCGTTTCGCAACGGCAACGAATGACTTTCAGGCGCATTCACGACCGTCACTTCCACCGCGCGATTCCCTGGCTCCCGCATTGGCCCCGACGGCAGCAGCCGGCCGTTGCCATGGCCGCGCGCATCCTCCACGGCGATCTCCAGATCACGTGCCAGGCGGTAGTGCTGCAGCCCATCGTCACAAATCAACACATTGCATTCAGGGTGCATGCGCAGCAACGCCTGAGCGGACGCGACGCGATTGGCGCCTACCCAGACAGGACATGCCGATCGCTCCGCGAGCAGCACCGCCTCATCTCCGACCAGTGCCGCAATAGCGCCAGTGGAGACTTCGAGAACGCCGCTCCCTGCTCCCGCATAGCCGCGCAACACGATGCCGGGAGACATCCCGGCCTTTCGCAACATGTCGGCAATCCAGATTACCAGGGGCGTTTTCCCTGTACCGCCAACCGTCAGGTTGCCGACGATTATTACCGGCACGGGCAAACGCACTGACGACAGCAGGCCTGCGCGATACAGCAGGCGGCGCAGGAACGAGATCAAAAAGAATCCCCACGCGACGGGCAGTCGCAATGTAGATAGGGTGGTCCGCCGATACCAGTGTCGCGCCGCGAAGGTCTGGGCGAAGACGTCAGTCATGCGGGAAGGCCCGGCTGCTGGCGAGCCGGAGGGCAGGACTACTTGCTGGTCTGCTCGACAGCAAAAGCGATCTGGCCATAACCCGCCTGGCGCGCAGCGTCCATGACGCGAATGACCGACTGGTGGGTCGCGCTGTTGTCGGCGTTGATGACGATAACCGGATCCTTTAGCGACGAGCCGGCTCGCTTGAGTTCCTCAGCCAGCGCAGCAACGTCCCGGAAGGTAACGGGGCGTCGGTTGACAAGATACTGCCCGGCCGCGCTGACCACGACAGTGATTTCGTTCGGACGCTCCAATTGCTTTTCAGCGGCAGCCGTGGGCAGCTGGATCTGCAGTTCGGCAAATTTGGAATAGGTGGTGGTGAGCATCAGGAAAATGATGATGACCAGCAGCACATCGATCAACGGGATCAGATTGATCTCGGGATCATCCTTTTGCGTTCCGCGGAAATTCATGGCTGTTGGCTAACCCTGCGTGTTGGGTGCGCCGGAATAGTCATTGCGCTCGCCGTGCACGATATCCACGAGCTTGGAGGCCTGCTGCTCCATCGCCACCACGAAGCTTTCCACCTTGCCGCGGAAATGGCGGAAGAAAATCATCGCCGGTATGGCAATCACCAGGCCGAAACCGGTGTTGTAGAGCGCAACCGAAATACCGTGAGCCAATGCCTGCGGATTCGTTCCTGTGGGCGCCTGTGAGCCGAAAATCTCGATCATGCCGACAACCGTGCCGAACAGGCCCATCAATGGACTGATGGACGCTATCGTCCCCAAGGTCGTCAGGAAGCGCTCCAAATCATGGCTGACCGCACTGCCCGCCTCCTCGATGGATTCTTTCATCACATATCGGGAACTCTTGGTGTTGCGCAATCCGGCGGCAAGCACGCGACCGAGCGGCGAGTCATCCGACAGGCTCCTGATCAACTCCGGCGTCACGCCTTGCTTCTCGTATGCTGCTACGGCTTTTTCAAGCAGGCCTTCCGGGACAATCCGGTCCTTGCGCAGCATGACCAAGCGCTCGATGATTAGCGCAACGGCGATAATCGACGCGATAAGCAATGGCCAGATGGGCCAACCTGCAGCCTGGATAATGGCGAACAAATGCAACTCCTCTCACAACATTTAACAGGCCCGGTTCCGGCGGCGCGACCAAGCTCCGACACAGTTACGTCGAGCCGCTCAACTCGGCTGAAGTTGTGAACGCATTCCCCTGATTTCAAATGTGGCGGGAGAAATGCGCGCAACGCCGAAAAGCCGCCGCCACTTTATCTTGCATCCGATACTTCGGCAAGGAAGAGGACTCCGTTGGGCAGAAGCATCGGTTTGCGCCGCAATACACGGTATCAGGCACTTCTAAGCTGTCATGAGAAGTCGCCGCAAACACACTCGGAGACATAGCATCGACCACCGAGTTTTATCCACAGTTGCTGTGGATAAACATGTGAATACATTCACTCGGGAATGGCCCAGGGGCTTGAAAAGTCATGCTTTATCCCAGCTGATGAAAAAGTAATCTGCCGAACTTAATACACAAAATCATGTAGTTGGATGCTATGCCTCGCACTCGGCGTGAAGCCCTCATAGGCGATCAGGGTTTTCCCCAGTGGCTGTGGATAGGTTCCCTTCCACAACCCGTGGAAAGCCGCGCCCAGCGCGGCAAGCCACAAGGTGTCCACGCGCCGTGCCGGAATGCGACTAGGAGGAAGCCAAGAGTTCCATTCAAGAATCGTGAAGCACATTCCTTCATACCTCCCGCAATCTGGACAAATGCAGAGTGAATTTCTGCGGCCAGTCAGTGCCAGCAACAGCAACAGCAACCGGCGCCGGCGCCGGCGTGTGCGATGCCAAACCCGATCGATAGAGTTCTGCTCCTAGAGGCTGTTGACATTCAAGTGAGCCGGACAAAGACGCAGACCAGATGCAAGAATGCCATGTAATTGGGATCGAGCTTTTCGTATCGGGTAGCAATACGACGAAAGTGCTTGATGCGCGCGAAGAAGCGCTCGATCAGATTG
>CAXNGL010000265.1:0-4718 GCA_964201515.1 Burkholderiales bacterium | reverse complement strand
ACTCAACCTTCAACTACAGGCGGGACAACCCCCGGCACCCCGGGAGTCTTTCGTACTGAAACATTGTTGTCACATTGGGTCGCTAGCATGCTGTCTTGCATCAACCTGTGCGCTGGCCCGAGCTGGGGCCAATGCCGCAGCCTGATCCGCAGTTAAGCCCGCAGTTAAGCCCGCAGTTCAGCCCGCAGTTCAGCCCGCAGTTCAACCCGCAGTTCAACCCATCGGTCCGAGCACAATGCATCCCGAAACCCACATTTCCAAGCAGTTCGGCGCCGAACTCGAGCAATTGCGCACGCAAGTGCTGTCCATGGGCGGGGTGGTGGAACGCCAGATCCTTTACGCCATCAGCGGGTTGCGGCGCGGCGAGACGACGCTCCTGCAAAAGGTGGCCGATGGCGAAGCGGAGGTCAATGACTTCGAGCGCGCCATCGATGAGTTGTGCACCACCATCATTGCGCGTCGACAGCCCAGTGCCAGTGACCTGCGGCTGATCACCACGGTGCTCAAGGCCATCACCGATCTCGAGCGCATCGGCGACGAGGCGAAGAAGATCGCGCGCAAGGCACAGAACCTGCATGAAATCCATTGGCGCGGCGTGCCCAAGCTGGGCGACCTCGGTGTGGTGGCGGACATCGTGCTCAACATGCTGCGCCGCTCTTTGAATGCCTTCGCCCGGCTGGAGGTGGAGGATGCGCCGCACATCGCGCGCCAGGACCTGGACGTGGACGAACATTTCCAGGCCATCCTGCGCCAGCTGCTCACCTACATGATCGAAGATCCGCGCACCATCTCGGCATCAATCGACCTGATCTTCATCGCCAAGTCGCTGGAGCGTATCGGCGACCATGCCAAGAACATTTCCGAGTACGTGGTGTACATGATCAAGGGCAAGGATGTAAGGCATGTCACCATCGAGGAGATGGAGCTGGTGGCGCGGTCATAGGCGTCACGCAGGCGAAACTTTTCCGGACAACTAACTTACTCCCCACAACACCGGGTCGGACATTTGCCTCGCCGGGAGGCGGATGCTATGTTGCCAGCGTGGAAAAACAATCATCACTTGTGGTCCGGCACGACACACTCGCCGCGGTCGATCTCGGATCCAACAGCTTTCACCTGCAGATCGGCAGGGTCGTCGATGATCAAATCTACCTGCTCGATTCCCTGCGCGATCCTGTTCGTCTCGGTGGCGGATTCACCCGTGACGGGCGCCTTGATCGGGCGACGCAATTGCGCGCCCTGGAGGCCCTGGGCCGGTTCGGCGAGCGTCTGCGCGGGTTTCCCCGCACCGCCGTGCGCGCGGTGGGCACCAATGCGCTGCGGGTGGCGAAGAACGCCGATCAATTCATCGCCGAGGCGCGCGAGGCGCTGGGGTTCCCGATCGAGGTGATCTTCGGCCGCGAGGAAGCGCGTCTCATCCATCTGGGCGTGTCGCACTCCCTGCCGCCCTCCACGGACAAGCGCCTGGTCATCGACATCGGCGGGGGGTCCACAGAGTTCATCATCGGCACGGGCCATGTGCCTGAGTTGATGGAGTCGCTGGCCATGGGCTCGGTGAGCTGGAGCCAGCGGTTCTTTCCCGACAACACGCTGGAGAAGGCCAATTTCAAGCGCGCGGAAGTCGCCGCCGCCAATGAACTGCAGCGCATCGTCAATGACTATCGACGCGCCGGCTGGGCGCAGGCGGTGGGCTCCTCCGGGACCGCCAAGTCGCTGGCCGCCATTCTCGAGGCCAATGGCTGGTCCGAAGCAGGCATTACGCCGGAAGGCCTGGACAAGTTGCGCGGCCACCTGGTGCGCACCGGGGACGTGTCGGTGCTCAAGATGCCGGGCCTGCGCGACGAGCGGCTGGCCATTCTTCCGGGCGGCCTGGCCATCATGTCTGCCATCCTGGATGGCTTGAAGATCGACAGCATGGGCGTCGCCGAAGGCGCGCTGCGACAAGGCGTGCTGTATGACCTCCTGGGGCGGGTCAGCCACCACGACATGCGCGAAGCGACGGTGCGCGAATTCATGCGCCGCTATCACGTGGATGCCGCGCAGGCCGAGCGCGTGGATTCACTGGCGGGGCGCATCTACGCAGGGCTGGGACATGAGGCGGGCGAGCATGAAGTGTTGCTGTTGCAGTTCGCCGCCGCGCTGCACGAGATTGGAATCACCATTGCCCATGCGGGTTACCACAAGCATTCGGCCTATATCGTTTCCCAGGCGGACATGCCAGGGTTCTCGCGTGACGAGCAGGCGCGGCTGGCCAACCTGGTGCTGGCCCATCGCGGGCGGCTGTCGAAGTTGGAGGCGCTGTCGGCGCGCAGCGACGATTGGTCGCTGGTGTTTGCGCTGCGCCTGGCAGCGCTGTTCTACCTCAGCCGTGGCGACATTACCGCGCCGCCATTGTCGTGCCGCGCCAATGAGACCGGGTTCACGGTGTCGCTGCCGCGCGCCTGGCTGGATGAGCATCCGCTGAGCGAAGAGGCGTTGGCGGGCGAGGCCGAGGAGTGGCGCGCGCTGGGGATCCGTTTCGATGTGCGCGGCGTCAACGAGGAGCGGGCGCGCGTGCTGGGAGCCTAGCGGTTTGTTGGAAAAGGGCGGGCCATAGTCCCTCTTGAACCCCGGGCGCTCGTTCTGGGCGGTAAGGTATTTATCTCAACACTTGTATAACAATTGGCTGTGTATCCAGTCCAATAGGGCATCTCAATAATTAAATTATGATGAATTTCTTTCGGTGATGCAGCGCCGTCAGAGCAGGTCCGAAGTCAGCGCGGCGCGCAGCACGCAGCCGCGTGCGCCATCGGTGCGCCCGGAGATCCACACGATGGCGCCTTTCTTGAGGCTCCAGTCCGAATCCAGGTCGAAGAGCAGGCGTGCGGCAACGCGCCCCAATGTGGGTTGGTGCCCGACCAGCAGGACGGTCCCGCCCGCGCGCGGCCAACCTGCCTCCGCCAGGACATGGTCAGGCGCCGACCCGACGGCCAACGCCTTGGCTGTCGCGAATGGCAGTTCCAGCGCGGCGACGGTCTGTTGCGTGCGCACGGCGGGCGATGCCAGGATGCGCCGGTCACCGGGAAGCCGGTCGCGCAGCCAGGCGGCCATTTTCGCGGCCTGTTTGTGACCGCGCCGGGTAAGGGCGCGCGCAGCATCGCTGCCCCCGAACGGGGCGTCCTCGGCCTCGGCGTGCCGCCACAAGATGATGTCCATGGTCAATTCACCATTGCTTGATTATCCTCGGGAGGCGCTTAATTCCGGACAGTGAAAAACTCAATGACAAGCTTCCCTCTGAAAGTTGGGGGATTTACAAGGGGGCAGGCCCACTTGTTCAGTGTTATCCGAAGAAGGTCCAAACGGCCGTGGCGAGGAACAGCGTGGCGGCGATTCGCCGCATGACCGCGGCAGGCACCTTGTTGGCCAGTTTCTGGCCAAGCAGTACCGCGGGAACATTGGCGATCATCATGCCCAGCGTGGTGCCCACGACGACAACCGAAACATACGCGTCGTAGCGCGCACCCAGGGCGATGGTTGCGAACTGCGTCTTGTCGCCCATCTCCGCGATGAAAAAAGCAATGACTGTCGTGATGAAGGCACCCCGATTGTCGGTCGGGATCTCGTCGTCGAGGGTGTCCGGTTTCAGTGCCCACAAGCCAAAGGCGGCAAATGCCAGGGCCGTGATGAGGCGCATGCTGTCCGGGGACAGGGTGCGTGCCACCCACGCCCCTGCAGCGCCCGCAAGTGCGTGATTGAACAGCGTCGCGACGAATATGCCGGCGATGATGGCGCGCGGCCGTTGCAGGCGCGCGGTCAGGGCGAATGACAGCAGTTGTGTCTTGTCGCCGATTTCGGCGATGGCAACCAGCAGCGTGGATGTCAGGAATGCTTCAAGCATGGCCGCCTGCGATGGGAGTGATGCCGGAGCCGACCCACATCAACCGGTGGGCGAACGGAGGGCGGCGAACTACGCCGGGCTGAGTGGCTTGCGATTCGGGCAATCGGTCTTCACGCAGTCGGCGTAGAGCGCCAGGGCGTGCTGCTGTATCGAGAATCCGCGCTCCTTGGCGATGCGCTGTTGGCGCTTCTCGATTTCGAGGTCGTGGAATTCCTCGACCCGGCCGCACTGCATGCACACCAGGTGGTCATGGTGGGTGCCTTCGTTGAGTTCGAAGACCGCCTTGTCGGCTTCGAAGTGATGGCGCTTCAGGATGCCGGCCTGTTCGAACTGGGTGAGCACGCGGTAGACCGTCGCGAGGCCGATATCCATGCCGTCGTTCATCAAGGTGCGATAGACGTCTTCGGCCGCCAGGTGCCGTATCTCCGTCTCCTCGAACAGTTTCAGGATGCTCAGGCGCGGGCCGGTTGACTTCAGGCCGATGCTTTTCAGATTGTGGGTGTTGGACATGCGGGGCTTTGGCGAGATGAAATTGGCGATGCGTGTGGTTGAGCGCCTGGCCGATAGCGGCGGGTGAAAGCGGCCGGAGCGCGATGGGTATTCCGTTATGATATCGACTTTTGACGCCACGGGGACACCGCGCACGCCATGGGCATCGACAACATTCATGATTCTTGTTCTATGTCAAAGGTGTGTGCAGCATCGCTGTCGGCGGTCCTGTTGCTCGCCGGGTGCGGTTACATTCCGCAGATAACGCCCTACCGCATGGAGATCCAGCAGGGCAACATGATTGATCAGGAGATGGTCTCCAGGCTCAAGGTCGGAATGACCAAGGACCAAG
>CAXNGL010000264.1:0-4785 GCA_964201515.1 Burkholderiales bacterium | reverse complement strand
ACCGGGACGCGCCTTCGCACTACGCGCGCGCGGTCAGCCGCCACGGAATATTGGGGCCAGGCTCGAATATTCACGTTGTTCAGGAATCGGATGCAGTGGGGGGCGCCTGGCGGGCGATTGCCTCTCGCAGCAAGGCCGCGTCGGCCTGGTCTTTGGGGCGTTGACTTTGTTGTTTGGTATCGAGCAGTCCCTGCAGATCGAGAACCCGGATTGGCTCACCGTCGATGACCAGCCGTTGTGCGTGTTTCTCCAGGATTGCGAAGGCCACGCCCGCGACGCCTGGCATGATGTCAACGGTGAATTCGTCATTGATGCGGATGGCGTGAAGCAGATCACCGGCGAACGGGTCTGCCTCGCCGGCCAGTTCCGCTGCAACGCCATCGGGCAATTCAGCCAGCGCTGCCACCCAGCGCCGGTTGTTATCCGGGTCCGGGGAAACGGCAATGTCGATATCGGTTGTCATGCGAACGAGACCGTGCGCGGCCAGCGCATAGCCGCCGACGCGGACGTATCGGGCGCCCTGACGATTGAGCCTGCGTGCGAGATCGAGCACATCGTCCCACAGGGCGGGTCGCGTAAAGCGCGGTTCACTCACGGCTTGGGCACGGCTGTGATGGCATCGGCCTGCCAGCGTTCCCAGTCCGCGTTGGCCTCCTGCGGGCTGCGGTAGCGAAAGAGGCCCTTGGGTACGCGCGTCTGTGCCGGCGCCATGCGCGCCACCCAGGCCCGCTCCTCCGCGCTGGGCGCGCGCAAGGCGCCGAGCACAGGTTGTTGTCGCTGCCCGATGATCCTCGAAAACTCACTCATGACATCTCGTTCCGATGCGCGCCAGTCAGGCAAGGTTGCAGCTTTCGCTGCGATGGCTGCTGTCGATAGGGGCTTTGGGATTTGGTGTGTGCATTAGCGTATCCCGCGAAGACGAATCGATTTTACTTCAGGACGTTAGTCCACTGCCCGTCGGGACCCGCCTTCGCGCTACGCGCGCACTGCAAGCCGCCACAGCGAGGTGACCTCCGCGCGCCGCGCCGCGTGCAGCGGGTCGCTGGCGTCGGCAGCACGCGGATGGGTCGGTCGCGTGTCCATGCAGTGCTCCGTCGGGTGGCCCGCCCTTCGTTGTGGCAGCAGGTATGGAAAAAGATTGGCTCGCCGATCACCTCCGTCCACGATGCCTCAGGGCGTGTCGGGGCGTATTCCCGCTATTGCTTCGCGAAGCCGGGGCAGCTCGAATTCGACGATATTCCATAGCAAGCGCAAATCCACCCCCAGATATTGGTGGGCAAGTACATTGCGAAGCGCGGCAATCTGCTGCCAGGGGACTTCAGGTGCGGCTGCGGCGAGGGTTCCAACGTCATAATCCTTGATCGCCTGGCCGATGTCTCCAGATTGCGGATCACGGCATCCTGCGTCTTGGTGTCAGCCATAAAGGCTGATCTTCCATCGCTGACGTAATCGTCAATCCTGTCGAGGCACAACGCGATATGTTTGAGAAAAACCGTCGGGTCGCGGGTCACAACGGCCGGGCCTCTTCCAGAATGCGTTGGCGCAGAAACGGGCTTACCCCGTCGGGGGTGACAATATCGACGCGTCGGCCGAGCAAGGCTTCGGCATCCTGCTGGAGGCCGACCAGATCGAGCAGGGACGCGTCCGGTGCGAATTCCACCAGCAGGTCAATATCACTTCCAGCGTGATCGTCGCCACGCAATGCGGAGCCGAAAATCCGAAGGCTGATCGCACGATGACGATTGGCAAGTCCGAGGAGATCGTCACGGTGCTGGCGAATATGGTCGAGGGTGAGCATGGAAGGATTCCCGATAATTTCTGCCACATGATATCAATATCGCCATTTGCAAAGCGGAAGATATTCCAGCAGCGGGGGAGGATGGTTTGCCGAGCCTTGTCAATACCCTGGGCTGACCGTGGCGGCGCTTGTGATGCAGCAATGAGATTGCCGATTCGGCCCTCGCGCTTCTGCCGGATAAATCCTGACAGAATTCAATTACAGCCATTTCCTGTTGGACATGGAGACGATAGTTACTGACATGAAGAGCCGGTACGAATGAGCCTCCGCTCGCCGCCGGCCGGGACGCGCCCTCGCGCTACGCGCGCACTGCAAGCCGCCACAGCGAGGTGACCTCCGCGCGCCGCGCCGCGTGCAGCGGGTCGCTGGCGTCGGCGGCGCGCGGATGCGTCGGGCGCGTGTCCATGCGCGCGATCACCGTCAAGCCCGCGGCGTCGATGAGCGCCAGCAGCTCGGCGCGAGTGCGCAGGCCCAGGTGCTCGGCGATGTCAGACAGGATCAGCCAGCCTTCGCCGCCCGGCGCGAGGTGCGCGGTGAGCCCGGCAAGAAAGCCGCGCAGCATGCCGCCTTCCTGGTCGTAGATGGCGCGCTCCAGCGGCGAGCCGGGGCGTGCCGGGATCCACGGCGGGTTGCAGACGATGAGTGCGGCTTTGCCATGCACCGGCAGCATGGGGTAGAGGTTCGCATTGACCACGGCGACCTGCTCTCCCGGCACAAGCCGCGCGATGTTCTCGCGCGCGCAGGCCAGCGCGTGGGCGTCCTGGTCGGTGGCGACGATGCGTACGATACCGCGCTTGGCCAGTACGGCGGCAAGCACGCCGGTACCGGTGCCGATGTCGAAGGCGACGCTGTGGGTGGCGACGGCCTCCGGCAGCGGCGCCTTGGCCACCAGGTCGATGTATTCGGAGCGCACCGGCGAGAACACGCCGTAGTGCGGGTGGATGCGCGCGCCGATGGCCGCGACCTCGATGCCCTTGCGCCGCCACTCGTGCGCGCCGACGATGCCGAGCAGTTCGCGCAGTGATGCGACGCTGGTGGCGCCGTCTCCTCCGGCCTCAGCCATCGCGGCGACCGCGGCGACTGCCGCGACCGGGGGCGTCCCCCAGGCCTCGCCGCAGGCTTCGCGCACGTCCGGCGCGCGCGTGAGCGCCAGGCTGAAATCGGCATTGAACGGCACCAGCAGCATGCCCAGGGTGCGGGCGCGTTGCGCCTGCGCCATGCGATAGCGGTTGAACGCATCGGCGCCCGCGGGTGGCGGGGCCTGCTTGCGCTTGCCGGCGCGATGCCCATGGGCGGTGTCGATGCGGCGTCCCATGGCGGAGAGCAGTTGGCGCGCGTTCTGGTAGTCGCCGTGCCACAGGAGCGCGGTGCCTTCCGCAGCATGGTGCCAGGCGGTGTCGGCCTTCATGGTGTCGTCGGCCACCAGCACGCGTTTCGGCGCCGGCAGGCCGCGCGCCGAGCGCCAGCGCGCGGCGTGCTGCGTGCCGGATTCGGCCCAGTGGATCAGCGCCGTATCGGCATCGACGTTCAAACCGCGAAGCGGTACGGCCCGCCCCGGTCGACGGCCTTGAGGTAGGCGGGGCGCGCCTGGCAGCGCTTGATCCACGCCTCCAGGTGGGCATACGGCGCGCGCACGCCCTGCATGCCGGCGAATTCGCCGATGAAGCTCAACTGCACGTCGGCGCCCGAGAAGGTGTCGCCCATCAGCCACTGGCGCCCGGCCAGCGCGCCGTTGATGTAGCCCAGGTGATTGGCGATTTCGCCGTCCACGCGCGGCGCGAGCGGCAGCGCGGCATCGCCCAGGCGGCCCAGGTACATCTTGAGCAGCAGCGGGAACACCGCCGAGCCCTCGGCGTAGTGCAGCCACTCCTGGTACTTGTCGTACTCGGCGGTGTGGGCCGGCGGTTGCAGGCGGCCGTTGCCATGGCGGCGGATGATGTAGTCGATGATGGCGCCCGACTCGGCGATGGTGACGCCGCCATCGGTGATCGCCGGGGCTTTGCCCAGCGCGTGCACCGCCTTCAGGCTGGGCGGCGCATAGCGCGTCTTCGGGTCGCGCGTGTGGTGGCGGATTTCATAGGGCAGGCCGAGTTCCTCGAGCAACCAGAGGATGCGCTGCGAGCGCGAGTCGTTGAGGTGGTGGACGATGATCATGGGGTTAGCTCCTTCAGTCTCTTACAACTTTGCTATTGATCGAATTGGCGAGGAATGGCGGTTGTACTTGGGCTTTGTTGGCCTCCTGTTTTTGTACGCTGCAAGCTTGCAGCGTACAAAAACAGGAGGTTGGGGTTAAGGTCACGGCGTAGAGTATTGCTTCCGGCTTAGAAAACTACACGAAACGCTCGCCGTTGCCGACGTAGCGCCACTTGCCGATGGGCAGGTCGCCCAGCATCACCTGGCCGATGCGCACGCGCTTCAGGCCCAGCACCTGCAGGCCGACCGCCTCGCACATGCGCCGGATCTGGCGCTTCTTGCCTTCGCGTAGCACGAAGCTCAGCTGGTCCTCGTTCTGCCAGCGCACGCGCGCCGGCTTCAACGCCTTGCCGTCCAGCGACAGGCCGTGATTGAGGCGTTGCAGTTCGGCCGGGGGCAGGCGGCTGCCCTTCTGGTATTTCACGCGCACCAGGTATTCCTTGTCGACTTCGGAGTCCTCGCCGATCAGCTGCTTGGCAATGCGGCCGTCCTGCGTGAGCACCAGGAGGCCGGTCGAATCGATGTCGAGGCGTCCCGCGGGCGCGAGGCCGAACAGGTCCTGGCGTCGCACGAGGCCCGCCGGCTTTCCGGCGGGAACGCGCCACAGGTTCTCCGGCGTCACCAGCACCACGGCCGGTTGGTGGCCGTCCTCGGCCTGTCCGCTCACGTAGCCGATGGGCTTGTTGAGCACCACGGTGACGCTGCGCGCCTGCTGCGAGCGCGCGCGCTCATCGATCTCGATCTTCTGGTGTGGCAGCACCTTCAGGCCGAGGATGGCCGGCATGCCGTCCACC
>CAXNGL010000263.1:0-4786 GCA_964201515.1 Burkholderiales bacterium | reverse complement strand
ATGATGTCTTTCACAAGGGGGTACCTATCCCCCCGCACGGTGCGGCGTGTCGGCGCCCTTTCACAAGGGGGTGCTTATCCCCCCGCACGGTGCGGCGTGTCGGCGCCCTTTCACAAGGGGGTGCTTATCCCCCCGCACGGTGCGGCGTGTCGGCGCCCTTTCACAAGGGGGTGTCCCGGTATTGCACGGCCGTAGCTGTTGATCCCTCCTTCGCCAGTTGCACGACTTAATCCTGCTGAACTTTGTCGCTAATCAGGAAAGGAATTGTGCAACTGCTGAAGCAGGGGAGCATGCCGGGATGTATCTTCTCGTAATGAAATGAACGCCAGGCCGGCGCGGTAAGTCCGGGTCAGGTGGCGCTCCCGCCGGGACGCTTTTTTCGCGCGCCACCCGCGTTCCGTTCGCGCGCGAGCAACTCACGCTTGCGCTCCGTGCCCCAGCGATAGCCGCGCAGGGCGCCGTCGCTGCCGATGACGCGGTGGCAGGGCACGGCCAGCGCCACCGGATTGCGGGCGATGGCGCTGGCGACGGCGCGCGTGGCCTTGGGTTGGCCCAGGCGCGCCGCCAGTTGCGCATAACTCACCGTCTCCCCCGGCGGGATGGCGCGCAAGGCCCGCCACACGCGCTGCTGGAAGGCGGTGCCGGCCAGGTCGAGCGGCAGGTTCAGCGGCCTGGATGGCTTGGACACGAAGGCCACGATGCGCGCCGCCCAGCGCACGAGCGCCGGGTCTGCGGGTTCGAGGTCGGCGGCGCTGAAGCGTTCTTTGAGCAGCGCAGCCAGTTCGCCGCGGCTGGCGCCGAATTCCACCGCGCACAGGCCGCGCGATGTCGCCGCGGCGAGCAGCCATCCGAGTTCGGTCCTGACGATGGCATGCCGAATGCGGATGCCCGGCGCGCCGGCGCGATAGAGGGCTGGTGTCATGCCGAGCAGGTCGCCGCTGCGCTCGTAGACGCGACTCGGCGATCCATAGCCGGCGCCGTAGATGGCGTCGTCCACGCCGTCGCCCTTGGCCAGCGCCTGCTGCAGCCGGCGCGCGCGCTCACTGGCGTGGAACTCGCGCGGTGACACGCCGACGATGCGCTTGAAGGTGCGCAGGAAATGGAACTTCGACAGGCCGGCGTCGCGCGCCAGGGTGTCCAGCAATGGCGGGCGTTCGCAGGCGACGATGGCGCGACAGGCGGCGCGGATGGCGTCGGCGTGCGGTTCCGCCGCCACGGGGGCAGCCGGCCTTGCAGGACTGGCGGACGAGGGCTTGCTGGAGCGCGGGGTGGTCATCATGGGAGGCGTATGCATGCGGTGCAGTTTAGAGCGCGCGATCGGCGCCCACCATCCGCGGATTGCTATCGTCCGAACATGGCTGTCATGGTCGCGGGGAGGTTCCATGCGCCTTGCCATGCCGGTCGGCGTGCCACAGGGCGCGCGACGACCAGGCCGTGCCGAGGATCCCGGCGGCAAGGGCCAGGAATACCGGCACCAATCCGAACACTGCGCCGATGCTGCCCGCCAGCAACGGCAACGCCGACTGCGACACGTTGTTGATCAGCGTGCGTAGTCCCATGGCTTCTCCGGCCTCATGTGCCGGCGCATGCTCGTAGACGAGCGCGTTCATCATCGGGCCGGCCACGCCCTGCCCGAGGCCGATGACGGCGCTGAATAGCACCAGCAATCCGAAGTGCGACACCTGCGAGAAGCCGATGTAACCCATGCCGATCAGACCCATGCCGCCGATCAGCAGCTGCCAGGGTGTCGCCTTGCGCAGTATCTGTCGCATGAAGATCCGGCTGATCACCAGCATCATGGCCGCCGAGCCGGCGATCAGCCCGATGTCGGAGGCGCTCAATCCCAGTTGGGTGCCATGGATGGGCAGCAGGAAGCCGAAGCCCATCCACGCCGCCTCGAGCATGCCGCAGGACACGTACAAGCGTGACAGGTAGGGCGCACGCAACAGGCCCATGGTGCCGCTGCGTGCCGGCGCAGCCGCCTTGCCGACGCTGTCACCTCGCGGCGCGACATGCACGGGAGGCCAGGGCAGTTGGTCAGTCCAGACAAACAGGAATGACAACACCGGTACCAGGGCGAAAATCACGAAGGTGGCGCCAAACCCGGCATGGTCGATGGCGAAGCCTGCGGCCACCGGTGCGGCAAGGTTGGAAAAGGAGAACCCGAGCCCGAGCATGCCGAACGCGGCGGGGCGTTCGCCGGGCGGGGCGAGTTCCCCGGCCAGCCGCTGGAAGGCCAGCACCATGGTGTTGTGCGCCAGTCCGGCAACGACGGCGATCACGAACAGCATGGGCAGCTCGCGCCACAGTGCCCCGGTACCCACGGCCAGCGCCAGGACCCCGGTGCTCCACAGCAACGGCACCTTGGCCCCGCGGCGATCGATGAGTCGGCCGGTGTGCACCGATGCCAATGCGGCCACGATGGCGAACATGGCGGCAAGAAAGCCGATCAGCGTCGCTGAATGGGATTCGCGGGCGGCAAACAGCAGCACGGTGAAGCGGGCCGCCATGAACCCGGTGCTCGACAGCGACACCAGCACCACCAGCATATAAAGCGCCTTCATGCCGTGGCCGATCCGGCGCGTCTGTGACGCCATTGCATCCGGTTCAACCAGGCGCCGCAAAGCAGGGCCGTGCCCTCGATCCAGTAGACGATGGCGATGCCGAACGCCGCTCCCAGGGCCCCGCACAACAGCGGCAGCGTCGCGGCGCTGGCCATGGACAGGGACAGCCGCAGGCCGATCACTTCGCCGGCGCGCTCTGGCGGCGCGGCATCGAAGGCCAGCGATATGGTGATCGGCAGGGCGACGCCCATGCCCATGCCGGCGATGAACGCCACCGCAATCAATGCTGCAATGGTGCCAAGCAGCGGGTAGCTCGCGAAGCTCAGCCCGCTCAGGGCGAGCGCCATGATCAGGATCTGCCACGGCGAGAAGCAGCGCAGCAGCAGCGCCGTGACGGCGCGAATGAACAGCGAACCGCCGGCAAAACTGCCCGACAAGAGGCCGATCTGCGAGGCCGAGAAGTGCAACTGCGAACCGTACAGGGGAACGAGAAACATGAACACATCCCAGGCGCCGTTGATCAGCACGGTGGTGATGAAGACGCGGCGCAATGTCGGCTCGGCCAACAATGCAAAGGCACTCCCGGCATGGCCGGCGGCGGATCCGGCCGCCATCGCCGGGCCTGGAATCTGCAGAGTGCCCGTGGCGATGAAACCCAGCGGGATGAGGACCAGCAGCGCCGAGGCAATGCAGGTCGGCAGGTGACCGACGTGCTCGATGCTGAACCCCCCGAATAGCGGGGCCGCGATGGACGCTGCAGAGTATCCCAGCCCGAGCAGGCTGTAGTTCGCGGCACGGCTTGCGGCGGGGCCGGTGCGACCGATGGCCTGCTGCGCCCCCACGCGAAAAATGATGAATGCCGTGCCGTTGATGAAGGACGCCAAGAACAGGATGGGGATGCCGTCCCAGACCAGCGGGAGAATGGCGCCGGCAATCTGGCCGATGAGCGCCAGCAGCATCGGCGATCGACCGCCGCGGCGATCGATGAACTTGCCGATGCCGACGGCGATGATCGCCGGCCCCAGGCCGCCCAGCGAAACCAGCAGGCCGGCCACCGTCGGCGACACCTGCAGGTGCAGCACGTACAGCAGCAATGTGAACTGCGCGACCAGGAAGGCGAACTGGCTGATCGCAGAGGTGAGGACGAGGACGTGGAGCGGCTTCAACAGGCGGCCATTTTAGGTCACGCGGCCTGTCCCCGTTGATCAATCTGCCGGCGTCGTGCAGTACCGGAAAAAACAACGGGTTTCAGCCTCGCGGTTGAAACCCGCTTTTCGGCAGGGCGTTGCCGCCCGGGAAGCGCAACCCCGGACGTTCAGCCCCGGAGGTTCAAACCCGGAGGTTCAACCCCGGACGTTCAACCCCGGACGTTCAACCCTTGGGCGACTGCAGCGCTGCGATGCGCACCTCGATGGGCGGATGGCTGGAGAACAGCGCCATGAAGCCGGGCTTGTCGTTGATGCCCGAGGCGGCCATGGATTTCGGCAACACACCGGGCTCCAGGTTCCCCAGTTTCGCCAGTGCTTTGACCATGGGGTTGGGCGAGCCCAGCAGGTGCGCGGAGCCCGCATCGGCACGGAACTCGCGCTGGCGCGAGAACCAGGCAACGATGATGGAGGCGAGCAGGCCGAACACGATCTCGCACACGATGACGGTGACGTAGAACCCCGGGCCGATGCCGCGCTCGGTCTTGAAGATGGTCTTGTCCACGAAGTACCCGACCACGCGCGCGAGGAACACCACGAAGGTATTGACCACGCCCTGGATCAGGGTCAGCGTGACCATGTCGCCGTTGGCGATGTGCGCGACCTCGTGGCCGAGGACGGCCTCGACTTCCTCGCGCGACATGGATTGCAGCAGGCCGGTCGATACCGCGACCAGCGCATCGTTCTTGAAGGCGCCGGTGGCGAAGGCATTCGGTTCGCCTTCGAATATGGCCACCTGCGGATGCCCGATGCCGGCGCGGTCGGCGAGGTTGTGCACGCTGTTGACCAGCCAGAACTCGGTCGAGCCCTCGCTGCCGTCGATGACTTTGGCGCCGGTGGACCACTTGGCGACGACCTTGGAAATCAGCAGCGAGAAAAACGAGCCGCCGAATCCGACCACCAGCGAGAAGCCGAGCAGCATCTCGAGGTTGAGGCCGTTTTCGGTGATGAAGCGGTTCAGTCCAAGCACGTTCAGGACGACCGACAGCAGCAGCATCACGGCCAGGTTGGTTGCCA